>NZ_JABEMA010000249.1 GCF_013004605.1 Pseudokineococcus marinus | reverse complement strand
CCGAGCGCCAGGCGCGCACCGCCGAGGCCCTGGGCCGCGCCATCGTCCTCAACCGGCGCCAGGCCCGCGCCGTCGACGCCCTCGCCGACGCCCGCGAGACCCGCCGCGACGGCGAGCAGGCGCTCTACCTCGACGTCGCCCTCTAGCTCCTCGCCCACCGCAGCTCCGACCTCACCGCTCGGCCGGCCTCCCCGGCCGGCGCCACCGCCCCGCGCTCGACGACGAGCCGCGGGGCGCCGTCGCGTCTTCGCCCCTCCCGACCCCGCGCCGTCGTCACCCGCCGAGCCCCCAGGGCCATGTGTGGCCATGTCGCCCTCGGGACGGGCGCCTTGGGGGCGACATGGCCACACATCGCCCTCGCGGGGCGAGGGCGACGGCCCCGGGAGGCGCTGCGTCGCAGCGCACCCGACGCCGCCGGCGGGGGAGGCGCGCCGGGGCGTCACCCTCCTGGCGCATCGGGTGATCACCCGCCCGGCCCTGCGCTCAAGGGAACCACCCGTGCGGCCGAAGCCACCTGTGAGCCAAGGAGCGGCTCACCCCCCGGCCACGGACTGGCCGCCGCACCACCTCCCGGCCGCGCCGGGAGGACGAGCCGAAGGCAGGGCACGCCGGTGTTCGCAGACGTGACGAGCGTGGCGCTCAGGGTCGCCATGGACGGGTTGTCGGCCCGCCAGCGGGCCATCGCCGACAACGTGGCCAACATCGACACCCCCAGCTTCCTCGCCGGCCGGGTGCAGTTCGAGGACTCGCTGCGCGACGCCGTGCGGTCGGGCGAGACCCGCCGCGTGGCCTCCACCGGCCACACCACCGCGCGCTCCCTCGAGCCGACGCGCGAGGACGGCAACAACGTCAACCTCGACACCGAGACCATCTCCAACACCGACACGGTGCTGCGCTACCAGCTCGTCACGCAGGCCGTGACGGACCGGATGTCGCTGCTGCGCACCTCGATGCGGACCCAGTGAGGCTCCCGTGACCATCTTCCAGGCCATCGGCATCGCGGGCACCGGCGCCACCGTGCACCGCAAGTGGCTCGACGCCATCAGCGACAACATCGCCAACGTCAACACGGCCCGTCCGACGACGGAGGCGGCCTACCAGGAGAAGCGCGTGCTCGCGGAGGCCGTCGACTACGGCACCGGCACCGGGGGCGTCCGGGTGGCGGGCATCGCCGCCGGCTCCTCGCCGGAGGGCCGCCTCGTGTACGAGCCGAACCACCCCTACGCCGACGCGGAGGGCTACGTGCGCTACCCCGACGTCGACCTCAGCAGCCAGATGTCGCAGATGATCATGGCCCAGCGCGGCTACCAGGCGAACCTCGCCGTCGTCGACCGCGCCCGTGAGTCCTACATGGCCGCCCTCCGGATCGGCGGCGGCGCGTGAGCGTCATGGGGGTCGAGGCGATCGGCTCCGTCGGCGTCCGCGGCGTCGCGCCGAGCCTGCCGTCGCTGCCGACGGGCTCCGTCGCCCCGGCCGGGCTCGTGGAGCAGCCGTCGAGCAGCGCCGACGTCACGCGCGCCTTCGGCGCCGCCATGGCCCAGGGCCTGCAGACCGTGCAGTCGATGGAGGCCACCGCCGACGTCAAGGCCGTGCAGGCCGCGACGGGTGACCTCACCGACGTCCACGACTACGTCATCGCCGCCAACCAGGCCAAGCTCGCCACCGAGCTCACGGTCGCCGTCCGCAACAAGGCCGTCGAGGCCTTCTCCGAGATCATGAGGTTGCAGGCCTGATGGGTGCCGCCGCGGGGGCCCTGGAGCCCCTCAAGAAGCTGGGGGCGAGCTTCGGCTCGTCCACCGCCGCGCAGAAGGTCGTCGCCGTCGTCGCCGTCGTCGCGCTCGTCGCGGGCGGGGTGCTCTTCTGGCGCTGGGCCAGCGCCCCGACGATGACGCCGCTGTTCTCCAACCTGGCGATGGCCGACGCCGGCGCCATCACCGAGCAGCTCGACAGCACGGGGACGCCGTACGAGCTCGCCGACGGCGGCTCCACGGTCCTCGTGCCGCGGGACCGGGTCTACGACCTGCGCCTCGACATGTCGGCCGCGGGCCTGCCCGGCGACGCCGGCACGGGCTACGCGCTCCTCGACGAGCAGGGCGTCACCGCCTCGCAGTTCCAGCAGCGCACGACGTGGCAGCGCGCCCTCGAGGGCGAGCTCGCCACGACGATCGGCTCGATCGCGAGCGTCGAGAGCGCCCGCGTGCAGCTGGCCATCCCCGAGGACGACGTCTTCGCCGACACGGCGGGCACCCCCACGGCGTCCGTCCTCGTCACCACGCGGCCCGGGCAGGAGCTCACGGGCGGCCAGGTGCAGTCGGTCCTCAACCTCGTCTCCTCCAGCGTGGAGGGCATGAAGCCCGAGGACGTGACGATCGTCGACGCCGCCGGGACGCTCCTGTCCGCGGCCGGCGCCGGCGGCGCGGCGGGCGGCATGCGCGACCAGCAGACCACCGACTACGAGAGCCGCGTGCAGGGCGACCTGCAGCAGGTGCTCGACCGGGTCGTCGGCCCGGGCAAGGCCGTCGCGACCGTGACGGCGGACCTCGACTTCGACGACGTCCGCAGCACCGAGGAGGTCTTCACCAACCCCGAGGGCGGCCCCCTCGCGCTGGCCGAGAGCGGCTCCGAGGAGGAGTACACCGGGGCGAGCGGCGCGCTCGTCGGCGGCCAGCTCGGCGGCACGGGGATCTTCGGGCCCGACAACATCGCGGTGCCGACGCAGCAGACCCAGGGCGTCGACGGCGCGGACGCCGGCGGGTACACCAACTCGAGCACCGACCGGACGAACGGCGTCAACAAGACGACGACGCAGACGCAGGCCGCCCCGGGCGGGGTCCGCCGACAGTCGGTGTCGGTCGTCGTCGACACCGAGGCGTCGCGCACCATCGACCTGCAGCAGCTGGAGGCGGCCGTGAGCGCCGCGGCCGGCATCGACGCTGCCCGGGGCGACGTCCTCAGCGTCTCCCAGATGCCCTTCGACACCGCCGGCGCGGACGCCGCGGCGGAGGCGGCGGCCGCGGCCGACGCGGCGGAGGCCGCGGACGCCCGGACGGCGCTCATCCAGACGGTCGCGGTGCTCGCCGTCGTCCTGCTCCTCCTCGTCGTCGCCGCCATCGCGGCCCTGCGCCGGCGCAAGAAGCGGGGCGAGGAGGAGCCGCTCGACCTCGGCCCGATGGAGCCGGTGCCCGCGCCGGCGCCGCCGCCCACCGAGGCGGTCGCCGCCGTCCCGGCGCCGCGCCCGGCCCTCGAGCAGGTGGCCAAGCCGCCGGCCGCGGTCGCCCGCGAGCAGGTCGTCGAGCTGGCGGAGAGCTCGCCCGACGACGTGGCCGAGCTCCTCCGCGGCTGGCTGACGGCGGACAAGCGGTGAGCGCCCTCGCCGTCCGGGGGGAGCCCGGGACGCTGACGAGCAGCCAGAAGGCCGCCGTCGTCCTCGTCCAGCTCGGCCGCGAGCACGCCGCCCGCGTCCTGTCGCGGATGGGCCCGGTGGAGGTCGAGGAGCTCGCCGCCGAGATCGCCCAGCTGGGCGCCCTCGACCCGCAGGTCGCCGACGACGTCATCACCGAGTTCCGCGAGATGGCGCAGACGGGCGGCTTCCAGGTGACCCGCGGCGGCGTCGCCGTCGCCCGCTCCTTCCTCGAGGCGACGCTCGGCAGCACCCGCGCCGACGACGTCATGGAGCGCGTCGCCATCGCGACTCCCGGCAAGGTCTTCGAGTTCCTCCTCGAGATGGACCCCCGCCAGATCCTCAGCTTCCTCACCGGCGAGCACCCGCAGACGACGGCCCTCGTGCTGGCGCACCTGCAGCCGGTCCAGGCGGCCACCGTCCTCGCCGGCCTGCCGGGCGAGATCCAGACCGAGGTCGCGCACCGCATCGCGGTCATGGACCGCCCCGACCCCGACCTCGTGCAGCTCGTCGCCGAGGACCTGTCCCGCCGCAGCTCGACGATCATCCCGGCGGCCGCCTCCACGGCGCCCGTCGGCGGCCTCCAGCCGCTCGTCGACGTCCTCGCCCGGGCCGACCCGGCCACCGAGAAGCTCGTCCTCGAGGGCCTCGACACCGTCGACGCCGAGCTCGCCGAGCAGGTGCGCCAGCGGATGTTCGTCTTCGACGACATCACCGGCCTCGAGGACAAGGCGGTCCAGCTGCTGGCCCGCCAGGTCGAGACGGCCGTGCTCGCCCTCGCCCTCAAGGGCACGGCGGACGCGACGCGCGACAAGGTCCTGTCCAACGTCTCCGAGCGGGCCCGCGAGAACCTCCTCGAGGAGATCGACCTGCTCGGCGCCGTCCGGCTCTCCGACGTCGAGGAGGCCCGCGGCTCGGTCGTCGCCGTCATCCGCGGCCTCGAGGCTTCAGGCGAGATCGTCCTGCGCCGAGAAGGTGCTGATGAGTACGTCTCCTGAGGTCCTCGTGCCGGCGCCGCGCGCGCACCACCCGTCCGGGCCAGACGCGGTCACCCGACCGGCCCCCTGGTTGACCCCCGGCCCCGCCGCCCCCGACGCGGGCCGGGCGGCGGGGTACGCCGCCGGGTACGCGGCGGGCTGGGCGCAGGGCGCGGCCGCGGCC
>NZ_JABEMA010000248.1 GCF_013004605.1 Pseudokineococcus marinus | reverse complement strand
TCAGACGAGCCCGAGCGCGCCGCTGGGCAGCGGTCGGCCTCGGTCTCTCGCTCGGCGCCTCCGCCGCCTTCCTGGGCGCCCTGCTGCAGCCGCGGCGTCGCGTCGTGGGCTACGACCCGCGGCGACCCCGCTGACCGTGGGCGCCGTGCGAGCGACGCCGCACGCGTTCCACGTGGAACGTGGCGTGCGGCGACCGGGGGTGGTCCGGCCGTGAGCCGGTCGATCGGCGCGCTGTCCCTCGAGCACGTGGCCGCGCTCCCCGACCCGTGCCGCTCGTGCGTGCGCTGGGAGCTCGACGCCCCGGCGGCGGACGCCGCGCGGCGGTCGGGCGACCCGGCCTTCGAGAAGGAGGCGTGGTTGTCGAGGACGCTCCTCGAGTGGGGGTCGTGCGGGCGCGTCGTCCACGTGGACCGCGAGCTCGCGGCCTTCGTGACGTACGCCCCGCCCCATCTCGTCCCGCGCTCGCTCCAGTACCCCACGTCCCCCGTCAGCGCCGACGCCGTGCTCCTCATGACGGCGGGCGTGCTGCCCGGCCACCGCGGGGGCGGCCTCGGGCGGATGCTCGTCCAGGCGGCGGCGAAGGACCTGACCCGTCGCGGCGTGCGGGCCGTCGAGGCCTTCGCGGAGGCTGGCGGTGGCGAGGGGACGGCCGCCGACGCCCTGCCACCGACCTCCGGCCGGGGGAGCCTCGACGTCCCGGCCGCCCGGCTCGGCGGCGGCTGCCACGTGCCGGCGGGCTTCCTCCGCGAGGTCGGCTTCGAGGTGGTGCGCGACCACCCGCGGTGGCCCCGCCTGCGCCTGGAGCTGCGGACGGCGCTCGCCTGGCGCGAGGACGTCGAGCGGGCGCTCGACCGCATCCTCGCCGACCTGCGCGTACCGGCCCTGGGGTGAGGCCGGCACGGGGCTCGTCGCGTCGACGCCCCAGCGCCCCGTGGGCGTCGGTGCCCTGACGGGCCTCGGACGGCGCCTCGCTCGTGTCGGTGCCGTCGAGGGCGGCGCACGGGGACGTCGTGCGAGCCAGGTCAGGAGGGGCGCGGGCGTGCCAGCCCGGTGCGAGCCGGCGTGGGAGGGGCGTCAGGCGCCGGCACCGACGACGGGCAGCAGGCCGGTGGGCACGTCGTCCTCCTCCTCGAGGAAGAAGCGGTGCAGGGCCACGGCGAGGGCCTCGGCGCACCGGTCCCGGAAGGCCGGGTCGCGGACGAGCGCGGCGTCGTCGGGCGAGGTGAGGTAGCCGACCTCGACGCGGACGGCGGGCATCCGGGTCAGCCGGAGCAGGTCGGTGTTCCACGTGTGCGTCCGGCAGTCGGCCAGGCCGGTGCGCGCGAGGAGCTCGCGGTGCACGAGCCCGGCGAGACGCGCGCCCTCCGTCGAGCGGGCGGTGGCCGAGCCCCACGAGAAGGTCGCGAGACCGGAGGCGGCGGCCGGCGGGAGGGCGTGCCCGGCGTCCAGGCCGGCCGGGACGAGCGCGTCGCAGTGGAGCGACAGGACGACGTCCGCCGCCACCGACTCGGCGAGCTCGGCGCGCTCCTCCGCGGAGGGCCGCTGGTCGGCACCCCGGGACAGGACGGCGGTGGTGCCGGAGGCGGCCAGGCGGCCCTCGAGGCGCTGGGCGAGGTCGAGGACGACCTCGGCCTCCTCCAGGCCGTGCCCGACCGAGCCGCGGTCCGTGCCGCCGTGGGCCGGGTCGAGGAGCACCACGCGGCCGCTGGCCCGCCGCCGGGCCTGCGCGGTGCGCTCGAGGTCGCGCAGGCCGCTCGCGTCCCCTCCGCCGACGGACCGGTCCAGGCGGCGCAGGGCGGCCAGCGTCTCGGGGCCCAGGACGCCGTCGACGGCGGTGCCGCTGCTGCGCTGCAGCTCGCGCACGCCCGCCTCGGTGCGTGGCCCGTAGCGCCCGTCCCGGCGGTCGTCGAGCAGGCCGAGCTGCAGCAGGCGGTCCTGGAGGGCCGTGACGTCGTCGCCGTGGAGCAGGTGGCCGGGGACGAAGCGGAGCACGCGGTCCCCGAGCCGCCAGCGGGCGCCGTCGAGGGCGCGGGAGGTCTGCGGCCCGACGACGCCGTCGGCCCGCAGCCCCCGCTCCTGCTGGAAGGCCCGGACGACCCGCTCGAGCGCGTCGTCGAAGACGTCCTCCTCCGGGTCGGCCCCGGCGGGTGCGCCGGCGCGCGCCAGCTCCTCGCGGAGGCCGACCACGCGCGGTCCGGTGTCGCCGCGGCGCAGCAGGTGCGGGGGGACGGGCACGGGTCCTCCAGGGGTGTCGAGCCGGGGTGTCGAGCCCGGGGTGTCGAGCCGGGGGTGTCGGTCCGGCGGGTGGTCGGGCGGGGCGGGGCGCGTGCTCGCGGGACGGGGTGGCCGGTGGTCGGCCCGGAGGGTGTCGTACCACGCCGGGCGGGCCGGGCGCCCCGGCGGACGACGACGGCCCCCGGCCGGGGGGCCGGGGGCCGTCGGTGGTGCGGGTGCGCTCAGGCGAGGAAGTCGGACAGCTCCCGCACGAGGGCGGGCTTCGGCTTGGCGCCGACGACGGACTTCACGAGCTCGCCGCCCGAGTACACGTTGAGCGTCGGGATCGAGGTGATGCCGTAGCTCGCCGCGATGCGCGGGTTCTCGTCGGTGTTGACCTTGACCACGTCGATCTTGTCGGCGTACTCCGTCGCCAGCTCCTCGAGGATCGGGGAGACCTGGCGGCACGGGCCGCACCAGGGGGCCCAGAAGTCGACCAGGACGGGCTTGCCGGCCTGGAGGACCTCGGCGTCGAACGTGGCGTCGGTGACGGTCTTCGTGCTCACGGGTGCTCCTGCTCTCCTGCGGTGGGGTGCTGCGGTGGGTCGGCCGGGGGCCGGGGTCGGCCGGTCGGCCGGTCGGGACGACGACGGGTGCGGCGGGCGGCCGCAGCCGGGTCAGGGGCGGTTGCCCGCCGTGCCGGCCATCTCCGGCTTCTCCTCGGTGAGGGCGGCGTCGGGCGTCGGGCCGCCCGCGTCGCCGAGCTCGGCGAGGTAGCGCTCGGCGTCGAGGGCCGCGGCGCACCCGCTGCCCGCGGCGGTGATGGCCTGCATGTACTCGTGGTCGATGACGTCGCCGCAGGCGAAGACGCCGGGCAGGTTGGTGCGCGACGAGCGACCGTCGACGTCGATGAAGCCGTGGTCGTTGATGCGCACCTGGTCGCGGACCAGCTCGACGCGCGGGTCGTGGCCGATGGCGACGAAGAGCCCTGTCACGTCGAGGTCGCGCTCCGAGCCGTCGGTCGTGCTGCGCACCCGCAGGCCCGTGACCTTGTCCTGCCCGAGCACGTCCACGACCTCGGTGTCCCACGCGAAGCGCATCTTCTCGTTGGCGAAGACGCGGTCCTGCATGACCTTGGAGGCGCGCAGCTCGTCGCGGCGGTGGACCAGGGTGACCGACCGCGCGAAGCGCGTGAGGAAGGTGGCCTCCTCGACGGCCGAGTCGCCGCCGCCGACGACCGCGATGTCCTGGTCCTTGAAGAAGAAGCCGTCGCAGGTGGCGCACCAGCTGACGCCGCGGCCCGAGAGCCGCTTCTCGTTCTCCAGGCCGATCTCGCGGTAGGCCGACCCGAGCGCCAGGACGACGGTGCGCGCGCGGTGCACCTCGCCGCTGCCGAGCACGACCGTCTTGACGTCGCCCTCGAGGTGCATCTCTGCGGCGTCGTCGAAGACGACCTCCGCGCCGAAGCGCTCGGCCTGCGCCTGCATCTTGTCCATGAGGTCGGGACCCATGAGCCCGTCGGGGAAACCCGGGAAGTTCTCGATCTCCGTGGTGTTCATGAGCGCCCCGCCGGCGGTCACGGAGCCCGCCACGACGAGCGGCTGCAGGTTGGCGCGGGCCGCGTAGATGGCGGCCGTGTAGCCCGCCGGGCCGCTGCCCACGATGATCACGTTGCGGACGTCGTCGGTCACGCTGGCTGCGCTCCTCGCTGCTCGTGTGCTCGCTGGTCGGACGGGACCCCGGTGGTGCGTCGGGGGCCGGCGCTCGGCGGAGGCCGCCCGCGCTCATGCTCCCAGCACCCCGGCCCTGTCGGGGCCGCCGGAGGTCCTGCTCGGTCGACGCGTCCAACGCCGCGCGGTGCCGCAGCTGTTCCCGCGCGCCCGCGGCCCCCCCGTCCGGCCGCGCCTCCGGTGCCCCGCGCGTCGCCGGCCCTCGCCGCCCCGGTCGGGTCGTCGCCGGCGGTCGTCGCCACGGGTCGTCGTCACCCGGTCGTCGAGCGGGCCGGGTCGCTCAGCGCGGGACGACCTCGTAGTGCAGCAGCGCGCCGTCGCCCCCGCGGCACCCGAGGCGGACCACCCAGACGGCGAGCGGCGCCGACGCGGGACCCTCGGCGTCGGTCCCGCCGGTCGTCGGCCCGTCGAGCACGAGGACGTCGGCGGGGCGTCCCTCCCACCGCGCCGTGTCGACCGCGAGGACCTGGGCGTCCGGCCGTCCCAGCGCCGCCAGACACGGCTCGAGCTCGTCGGCCCGCGCGAGCCCGCTGGGGGCCGTCGGTGCTGCGTCACCGCCTCCCGCCTGGGCCGAGTCGCTCCCCTCGGCCCCCGCCGCGGTGCCGCCCTCCGCCGGGGCGCTGTCGGCCCGTCCGGCGTCCGGCCCGCGGCCGGGCGCGTCGTCGGAGGCGCCCTCACC
>NZ_JABEMA010000247.1 GCF_013004605.1 Pseudokineococcus marinus | reverse complement strand
CGTCGCGTCCGGCCGCCGGGCGGCGGCGCGGCTCCTCGCCGGGACCGCAGCGGCTGCCGGGGCCGGTGCGCCCCCTCCCGCTGGGCCCCCGCTGGAGCGGCCTGGGACCATGGGGGCGTGAGCCAGACGACCAGCGACGCGTCCCCCAGCACCCCCTCCGCCCCCGAGGCGGCCGCCGCGGAGGCCCCCACCTCGGCGGAGATCAACGCGACGATCCGCTACACGATGTGGTCGGTGTTCCGGGCCGCGGGGCGGATGCCCGAGGACGAGCGCCCCGCGGCGGCGCGCGAGCTCGAGGCGCTCCTGGCGGCCGACGAGGACGTCGTCGTCCGCGGGCTCTACGACGTCAGCGGCCTGCGCGCCGACGCCGACGTCATGGTCTGGTGGCACGCGTCGTCGGTCGAGGCCCTGCAGGGCGCCTACCACCGGCTGCGCCGCTCGGCGGTGGGCCGGGTGCTCGAGCCCGTGTGGTCCTCGACCGGGCTGCACCGGCCGGCGGAGTTCAACAAGGGCCACGTGCCGGCCTTCATGGCGGGGGAGGAGGCGCGCGGGTACCTGTGCGTCTACCCCTTCGTGCGCTCCTACGACTGGTACCTGCTCGACGACGCCGACCGCAAGAAGATGCTGCGCGACCACGGCATGGCCGCCATGCCCTACCCGGACGTGCGGGCCAACACGGTGAGCGCCTTCGCGCTGGGCGACTACGAGTGGCTGCTGGCCTTCGAGGCCGACGAGCTGCACCGCATCGTCGACCTCATGCGCGAGCTGCGGGCGACCGAGGCGCGCCGCCACGTGCGCGAGGAGCTGCCCTTCTACACGGGCCCGCGGGTGAGCCCGGCCGAGGTGGTCGAGCGGCTGCCCTGACGGCCGCGCCGGCACACCGGACGCACGAGAGCCCCGCCCCTCGGGGGGCGGGGCTCTGGTGCGTCTCGAGGGCTCGCGCGGCTCCGGCAGCGGGAGGGCGTCAGCCCGCGGTGCCGGGACGGCGCATGGGCACGTGGGGGATGCCGTCCTCGAGGAACTCCTCGCCGACGACCTCGAAGCCGTGGCGGGCGTACCAGCCGGCCAGGTGCGCCTGGGCGTCGAGGACGAGGTCCTCGTGGCCGTGCCGGCCCACGACGTCGGCGAGGAGCACGGACGCGAGGCCCTGCCCGCGGGCGGACGGGGCGGTGACGACGCGGCCCACCCGCCGTGGCCCGCCGCCCGGGTCCTCGAGGACGCGCAGGGCCGCCGCCACGGGCACCCGCTCGCCCGCGCGCACGCGGCCGTCCCCGGTGTGCCACAGGTGCTCGGTGCCCGGCTCGAGGTCCCGGCCGTCGAGCTCGGGGTAGGGGCACTCCTGCTCGACGACGAAGACGTCGACCCGCAGCCGCACGAGGGCGTGCAGCGTGGCGGCGTCGAGGTCGTCAGGTCGGGCGCGCCGGACCTCGCCGACGGCTCCCGCGACAGCGTCCCCGTCGGAGCGGCCGGCGACCGTCCCGGGCCGGGCCATCGGGCCGCTCAGGACCGCTCGGGCTGCAGGCGCAGCGAGACGGAGTTGATGCAGTAGCGCTGGTCGGTCGGGGTGCCGTAGCCCTCGCCCTCGAAGACGTGGCCGAGGTGGCCGTCGCAGGCGGCGCAGCGGACCTCGGTGCGGACCATGCCGAGGGAGCGGTCGCTGATGTAGCGCACGCGGTCCTCGGCCAGCGGGGCGTAGAAGGACGGCCAGCCGCAGTGGGAGTCGAACTTCGTCTCGGAGCGGAAGAGCTCCGTGCCGCAGGCGCGGCAGCTGTACACGCCCACGGTCTTCTCGTCGGTGTACTCACCGGTGTAGGGGCGCTCGGTGCCCCCGAGGCGCAGCACCGAGTACTCCTCGGGCGACAGACGCTCGCGCCACTCGGCGTCGCTGCGGCGCACGGGCTCCGGCGCGCCCGAGGCCTCGGGCCCAGTGTCGGCGGACGGAGTGCCGGCGGACGGGTTCGGGGAGGTGGAGGTCATGCCCGTGCCAACACGGGCGCCCGGCACCGACTTCCCGGCCCCGCCCCTCGACGCCCTCGCCCCTCCACGTCCCCGCCTCTCCACGCCTTGTGCCCCTCCACGCCTCCTGCCCCCGCACCGTCCTCCCGCACGGCCCCGTCGGCAGCGGCGCCGCCGGGGGCGCCAGGATGGGGCCATGCAGGCGGACGAGGTGCGTGAGCAGCCCGGTGGCGGGACCGAGCAGGACGACCCGCGGGACGAGGTGCTCGTGCCGACGGAGGCGAGCCCGGGCACTCCCGCGCACGAGCCCGCGGCGACCACGGCGGCGGGCGACGCCGAGCCCGAGGACGCCTGGCGCCAGGGCATCCACCTCGCCAGCGGCGGCGCGGACGACGCCGACGGCAGCGGCCAGGCGCGCTCGGGCTACTGGGACGACCAGGACGACCCCGAGGGGCCCGACGAGACCTGAGCCGGCCCGGGTCCTCGGGCCGGGCGGTCAGCCCGCGGCGTGCTGGTCGGGGTCCGGCTCGAGGTGCTCGGCCTCCTCGGGGATCTGCCGGGGGCCGATGACGACGAGGCGCCCGGCGGACAGCTCGGCGGAGGCGTCGCGCAGCCACGACGGCGGCTGGTCCGGCAGGCCCTCCGCGGCGATGGCCGCGACGAGCTGCTCGCGGATGTCGGCGGGCGGCGTGCCCTGCAGCCGCCGCAGCTCGCCGAGGACGTGCTGCAGGCGGGTCTGCATGTGGTCCAGGCCCTGGGGGTCGCTCTCGGTCATGGGGCGACCGTAGCCTCAGCCCAGCCGCGCCGTCCCGCCGTAGACGTGGAGCACCGGCACGCCGAGGGCGTCGCGGGCGCGCGAGGCCCAGTCGCGGTGGAAGGTGTCCTCGACGGCGTGGGGGCGCGTGACCACGACGACCTCGCGGACGCCGCCCGCGCCGACGGCCGCCTCGAGCGCGGGCAGCGGGTCGTCCTGGACGACCTCGCCCTCGGCGGCGCACCCGGCGCCGCGCAGCGCCGCGAGCGACTGCTCGAGGGCGCTCGTCGCCTCGGCGCGGGCCTCCCGCTCGTCGGGCTTCCCCTCGCGGACGGCGTCGAGGGCGGCGCGCATCTCGAAGAGGCTGAGGTGGTCGACGACGTCGGCCAGCAGGTTGCGCTCGGTGTCCGCCGGGACGAGGACGCGGTAGGCGGCCCGGACGCCCTCGACCTCGTGCAGCGCCGCGACGCGCTCGGCGTCGCCGTCGTCCAGGGCCTCCTCGGTGAGGAGCAGGACGACCTCCGAGGCGGCGGCCGTGGGGGCGGTCTCGGGGGGCAGGCTCTCCTCGGGCACGGGCGCAGGCTAGTCGAGGCCCGCGCCGGGGCCGGTCAGCCCCCGGAGAGCACGGCCGCCAGGTCGTAGGCCGTCGGCACCTCGATCTGGTCGGTCGTGCACGAGAGCGGCTCCCGGTCCGGGCGCCACCGCAGGAAGCGCACGACGTGCCGGAAGCGGCCGTTCTCGAGCTGGTCGTAGCCGACCTCGCAGACGAGCTCGGGGCGCACGACGACGAAGGAACCGTCCCTGCTGGCGGAGAAGCGGTTCCGCTCGCCGGCGCCCCGGACCGGCTCGCCGTCCTCGCCCCGCTCGACGTACGGGGCCAGCTCGTCCACGAGCTCCCGGCGCCGGGCCGCCGTGAAGGCGGAGGCCCCGCCGACCTGGTGGAAGTCCTCGCCGTCCGGCGGGCGCAGGCCGAGCAGGAGCGAGCCCACGCCCTCCCCGCTCTTGTGGACCCGGTAGCCGACGACGACGACGTCGGCCGTCCGGGCGTGCTTGACCTTCGCCATCACGCGGCGGCCGGGCTCGTAGCGCGCGGCGCGCGGCTTGGCGACGACGCCGTCGAGGCCCGCGCCCTCGAAGTCGGCGAGCCAGCGCCGCGCCAGCTCGGGGTCGTCGGTGCGCTGGGTCACGTGCAGGGGCCCCCGCACCCCCGCCCACGCCGCCTCCAGGCGGCGGCGCCGCTCCTCGGCCGGGCGGTCCGTGAGGTCCTCGTCGCCCTCGGCGAGCAGGTCGAAGGCCACGAAGGAGGCGGGCGTCTCCTCCGCGAGCGTCCGCACGCGCGAGGCGGCGGGGTGGATCCGCTGGGACAGGGCCTCCCAGTCCAGGCGCTCGGCGCCCGCCTGGCCGCGGCGGACGACGACCTCGCCGTCGACGACGCACCGCGCACCGCCGAGCTGGTCGACGAGCTCGGCCACGACCTCGGGGAAGTAGCGCGTGAGCAGCTTGCCGCCGCGGCTGCCCAGCTCGACCGCCGGGCCGCCCTCGGCCGCGCCGTCGTAGAAGACGACGCAGCGGAAGCCGTCCCACTTCGGCTCGTACCACAGGCCCCCCTCGACCGACGCCGGCTCGGGTACGTCGCCGACCGCCCGCGCGAGCATGGGGTCCACGGGCGGCAGCACGGGGAGGGCGAGGCGCGCGCCGTCGGACCCGGCGTCGGGCTCGGCGTCGGCGGCGGGGCGGGGGGAGGTGGGCACGGGCCGATCCTGCACCCGGCCATCGGACCCGCGGCGTCCGGCGGCGCCCTCGGCCCGGCTCCGCGGCGGCAGCGCCACCCCCCGCGCACGACGACCCGGAGGAGGAGGCGCTCGCGACGGTCGAGGAGGTGCTCCGCCGCGGCATCACCCACCTCGACACGTCC
>NZ_JABEMA010000246.1 GCF_013004605.1 Pseudokineococcus marinus | reverse complement strand
CCCCGCGCCGCGGCGTCGCGCAGGCCGGAGGCCACCTGCACCGCGAGCGGCTCGGGCGCGCCGCGGTCGACGACGAGCGGTGGGACCTCCACGCGACCTCCCGGTGGCCTGCTGCGATCGGTGTGTCCTGGCCCTCGCAGGATGCCACTGGGGCCGCCACGCTCGTCGTCGTGACCACCGCCGACGCCCCGCTCCGCAGCGCCCCCGCCCGCGATGACACCACCAGCAGCGCCACCGCCCCGCCCGCGGCGGCTCCCCCGACCGGCCCGGGACCGCTGTCGCCCACGGAGCGCTCCACGGTGAGGCGCGGCGCCCGCCGCGCCCGCCCCGACCGCGAGGCGCTGCACGCCGTGCTCGACGCGGGCCTCGTCGGGCACCTCGGCGTCGTCGTGGACGGCGCCCCGCGCGTGCTCCCGACGGGCTACGGGCGCGTCGGCGAGGTGCTGTACCTCCACGGCTCGACGGGCGCGCGCTCGCTGCGCGAGGCCGCCGGGGCGCAGGTCTGCTTCACCGTGACGCTGCTCGACGGCGTCGTCTACGCGCGGTCGGCGTTCCACCACTCGGTGGACTACCGCTGCGCCGTCGTGCACGGCGCCGCCCGGGTCGTCGAGGACGACGCGGAGCGCGAGCGGGCGCTCGAGGCGCTCACCGAGCACCTCGCGCCCGGCTCGTGGTCGGCGACCCGTCGGCCCACCGGCAAGGAGCTGGCGGCCACGGCCGTCCTCGCCCTGGACCTGCACGAGGCCGCGGTGAAGGTGCGGACGGGCGGCCCGGCCGACGACGAGGCCGACCTCGCCTCGGACGAGCACGACTGGGCGGGCGTCCTGCCGCTCGTCACCGCGTGGGGCGCTCCGGTGCCGGCGCCCGACCTGCGGCCGGGCGCCGCCGTGCCCGACCGCGTGCGGCGTCGTCCGGCGCCGGGCGGGGACCCCCGGGGCTGAGGCGCGACCTACCCGGAGCCGGCGCGGCGCCGACGCCGGACCTCGACGGCGACGACGAGCAGCAGCGCCAGCGCGCCGCCCACGAGGAGCACCCGGTCCAGCGCCACCGGCGGGGTGCCGCCCGTGGCGCCGAGGACGAGGTGGGTCGTGTAGGCCGCGTAGCCGAGCAGGAGCAGCGCGCCGTCGAGGCGGCTGACGTCGGCCGCGAGCGCGCCGAGGAGCAGCAGGACCGCGGCCGCCCCCACCATCACCGGCAGGTCGACGGTGCGGGCGCTCTCCTCCACGGGCACGCCCCCGGGGCTGACCAGCGCGGTGAGCCCGAGGACGGCGCCGAGGTTGAAGACCCCGCTGCCGACGACGTTGCCGATGGCCATGTCGCGCTCGCCGCGGACGACGGCGACGACGGACGTCGCCAGCTCGGGCAGCGAGGTGCCGACCGCGACGACGGTCAGCCCGACGACGAGGTCGCTCACGCCCAGGTCGGCGGCGATGGTGCTGGCCGCGCCGACGAGGGCCTGCGCGCCCCCGACGAGCAGCGCGACGCCCGCGACCACGAGCAGCGCGTCGCGCAGGACCCGGGGGCGGGGCGCCGCGGCGCGCGCGTGGAGGTCGCCGTGGGCGCGGGTCGCCGAGGTGCCCTCCGG
Organism: Pseudokineococcus marinus; assembly: GCF_013004605.1. Lineage (GTDB taxonomy): Bacteria > Actinomycetota > Actinomycetes > Actinomycetales > Quadrisphaeraceae > Pseudokineococcus > Pseudokineococcus marinus. The sequence continues at coordinate 3,051 of NZ_JABEMA010000246.1, read as the reverse complement.
CCGCCCGCCGCCGCCCGTACCGGCCGGTGCTGTGCCGCCCGGTGCCGTGCCGCCCGGTGCTGTGCCGTCCGGTGCCGGGGCACGGCCCGCCGCGTCCGCCCGCCGCGAGACGACGACGGAGCGGGCCACGTAGGCGACGAGGAGCACGAGGAGGAGCGCGCCGTCGAGGCGCCCGACGTCGCCGTCGAGGGCCAGCACCCACGCGAGGGCGCTGACGGCGAGGAGCACCGGGATGTCGACGCGCAGCAGCTGCCGGCCGACGAGGAGCGGCAGCACCAGGGCGGAGAGCCCGAGGATGAGCAGGACGTTGGCGATGTTGCTGCCGACGACGTTGCCGACGGCCAGCCCGGGGGCCCCGTCGAGCGCCGCCCCGAGGGTGACGGCCAGCTCCGGGGCGCTCGTGGCCGCGGCGACCACCGTGAGGCCGACGACGAGCGGGGAGAGGCCCGCGGCGCGCGCGAGACCGCCGCCGCCGCGCACGAGCAGCTCGCCGCCCGCCACGAGCAGGGCGACGCCGAGGACGAGGAGGGCGACGAGGGCGACCACGGGGGCTCCTGGGGGGCGTCCGGTCGGGCGGGTGGCTCGGTCGGGAGGTCGGGAGGTCGGGAGGTGGCCGGGCGGACGGGGGATCAGGCGGCGACCGGGCGGACCCGGCCCCGGACCTCGCGGGCGACGGAGACCGCGACGACGACCGCCACCAGGGCGAGCGCGACGAGGACGGCCCCCACGTACGGCTCGAGGAGGGCGCTGCCGGTGGCGTCGAGCACGACGTAGGCGAGGTAGGCGACGTACCCGCCGAGCAGCAGGGCCCCGTCGCGGCGCGAGACCCGGGAGGCGCACAGGGCCAGGGCGAGGAGCAGCACCGTCGAGGCGAGCATGAGCGGCAGGTCGACGGTCCGGGCGCCGGCCTCCACGGCGACGCCCCCGGGCGTCACGAGGCCCGTGAGCGCCAGGACGCCACCCACGTTGAAGAGGTTGCTCCCGACCACGTTGCCGATGCCGAGGTCCCGCTGTCCGCGGACGATGGCGATGACGGCGGTGGCCAGCTCCGGCAGCGACGTCCCGACCGCCACGACCGTGAGGCCGACGACGAGGTCGCTGACGCCGAGGGACGCGGCGATCGAGCCGGCCGACGTGACGAGGGCCTGGGACCCCCCGACGAGGAGCGCGACGCCGGCGACGACGAGCGCGAGGTCGCGACCGACCTCCCGCCCCCGGCCCCGGCCCGCGGCGGCCCCGTGGTCGTCCTCGCCGTCGCCGACGACCTCGCGCGGCGCCCGCTCGCGCTCGGCGCGGCGGCCGGCGCGCACCGTCCACGTCATGTGGGCGGCCACCACCGCGAGCAGCACGGCGCCGTCGAGGCGCCCGACCGCGCCGTCCTGGACGAGCAGCAGGGCGAGGGCGCTGACGGCGATCACCACCGGCAGGTCGACCCGCAGGGTCTGGCGGCCCACGGCGAGCGGGAGGAGCAGCGCGGCGACGCCCACGACGAGCAGGACGTTGGCCAGGTTGCTGCCGACGACGTTGCCCACCGCCAGGCCGGGAGAGCCCTCGAGGGTGGCGAGCAGCGTCACGGCGAGCTCGGGGGCGCTGGTGGCGGCCGCGACGACCGTCAGCCCGACGACGAGCGGGGACATGCCGAGGGCGCGCGCCAGGGCGCCGCCCCCGCGCACGAGCAGCTCGCCGCCGCCGACGAGCACGGCGAAGCCCACGAGGAGCAGGACGACGTCCAGGAGCACGGGCGGTCCCTCCGGGTGCGGCAGGACCCCCGTCGGCGGTGCCGGCGGGGGTCCTGCTCGAGCTGGCGGTGGCGGTGGGATTTGAACCCACGGAGGAGTTGCCCCCTCACGCGCTTTCGAGGCGCGCTCCTTCGGCCGCTCGGACACGCCACCGCGACGAACAGTAGCGGCGGCCCTCCGCCGGTCCCAAACCGGCCCTCGCCCGACCGCGACCCGGCCCGGCCCGACCTCGGCCCCGGCCCGGCCCGCGGCGGCGCCCGGGCGCGTCCTCAGGTGGGCAGCGCCGCACCCAGCCGGGCCACCTCGGCCGCGACGGCGGGGGCGAGGCCGTCGTCCCCGCCGTCGAAGGCCGTCGCCACGACGGGCGGCCCCGTCCGTCGACCCGTCCGGCGCCCCGTCCGGCGCCACGTGGCCACGGCGCGCCCGCCGGTGACCACCGTGCCGAGGAAGACGCCGTTGCCACCGGGCACCACCGCCGCGGCGTGCTCGGCGGGCACGGTCGCGGACCGGTCGGCGTACCCGAGGACCATCTCGTCGAAGCCGGGCAGCAGCAGGGTGCGCCGGGCGTCGTCCCGGCACCGGGCCAGGCGCTCGGGCGTCGCGGGGTCGAGCAGCATCTCCGTGCCGCCGCACGTGAGCGCCTCCAGGTGCGGACGCGCCAGCGCGAGCCCCGCGCGCGCCTCGCGCACGGTGAGGCCCGACCAGCGCACGAGGTCGGCGAGGCTCGCGGGGCCGTGGGAGGCCAGGTACCGGCGCGCCAGCTCGCCGAGCGCCTCCTCGCGCTCGAGCCGCCGGGGCGCGGGCACCCACTCGTCGAGCAGGACGATCGCCTGCTGGTCGGAGGCCCCGGCGCCGGCGCGGTCGGGCAGCAGGGGCCCCCAGCAGGTGGTGCCCGTCTGCGAGAGCGTCCACAGCAGGTGGTACCCGCGCTGGGGCACCCTGCCGGTGCCCCTGCCGGTGCCCGGGTCCGGTCCGTCCCCGAGGACGCCGGCCTCCTCCCACAGCGCGAGGACCTCCTCGCGCGCGAGCCGCCTGCCGCCCGCGAGGGCGTCGACGACGACGCCCCGCGCCCGCTCGACGAGCGCCTCGTCGATCCCCAGCCCGGCCCGCCGGCTCGCAGCCCCTCGCAGCTGCCGCTCCGTGGAGAGCGCGAGCAGCCAGCCCAGGTCCTCCGCCGCGACGAGGTGGAGCGTGCTGCGCAGCGGCCACGAGCGGACGAGCGCGCCGCTCGCCAGCGCCGCGCGCACTCCGCCGAGGTCCGGGGCGGACCGCGCCCCGGCCAGCCGTGCCCCGGCCGGCGCGGGTGCGGGGC
>NZ_JABEMA010000245.1 GCF_013004605.1 Pseudokineococcus marinus | reverse complement strand
ACGCGCACCCGCCCGCGCCGCAGGGCGAGGAAGGCGCGGTCGCGCGCGGTGGGGCCGTCGTCGGCGGTGAGGCGGACGTGGCGCCCGGCGCCGAGCACCTCGCCGAGCGCGGCGTCGACGCGGGCGACGTCGCGGTGGTCGGGGACCACCAGCAGCGCCCCGCGCCCCCCGGCCAGCGCGGCCGCGGCGAGCACCGCCAGCGCGGCGGGCCAGTCCTGCTCGGGCGGGCCGGGCAGCGCCGTCCAGACCGCCCGCGGGGCACCGCCGGCCGCCGTGCGGGCCACCAGCGCGGCCCCGCCGACGTACGCGCTCCAGGGGCCGGGGTCCGGGAGCGGCAGCGGGCCCAGCGGCGGGCCGAGCCGCTCCTCGGTCTCGACCGCCGCGCGCCGGGGCGGCACGGCGAGCCGCAGGACGTCGGCGGTCGTGCCGACCCAGCGGCGCGCGACGGCGCGGGCCAGCGCGAGCACCTGCGGGTCGAGCACCGGCTCGGCCGAGACGACGCGCCGCAGCGGCAGGAGGGTGCCGGTGTGCTCGGTGGTGGCGCGCCGCTCGACGACGTAGCCCTCGACGTCCGCCCCGGCGAAGCGCACCCGCACCCGGGCGCCCGGCACGGCGGCGTCCGCCGCGGACTCCGGGACGGCGTAGTCGAAGACGCGGTCGAGGTGCGGCAGCGGGACGTCGAGCACGACGCCCGCCACCGGGTCCACCGCCGCGGACCCCTCGGGCGGGCGCGGAGCCCGGCGCCGCGTCGACGCGCGCAGCAGGGCGAGCTGCTCGTCCTCGCCCCCGACCGACCGACCGGCCCCGCACTCGCCCACGGCACCGATCCCACCAGCCCCCACCGACGTCGCGCACGCCGCCCGGCGCGCCTGCCGCCGGAGAGGCCCGGCCCGGGCCACCGAGGCGGAGGACGGCTCTCGCTCAAGGACGTCACCTCCCCGGCCGAGGGAACCGGTGTGACCGCCCTGACCCCGCGCCACGCCGCCCCGGCGCGCCCGGTGCCGCCGCCCCCGTCGGGGCCGGTGCCCGGACCGCGCCGCACCGCGGCGCCGTCGGCGCCGCGGCCGGACGCCCAGGGACCGGTGGACGAGCAGCCGGTGGACGAGCGCGCCGACCGCGTCCAGCTCGTCCTCGACGCCTTCACGGCCATGGCGGGCGAGGACGACGAGGAGGGCGCCCTCGAGCGCGCCGTCGACGTCGCGCGCCTGGCCACCCGGTCCCTGCTCGGGGCGGCCGTGCTCGTCGGCCCGAGCGGTGTGACGCACCTCGTCCACGCGGGCATGACGACGTCGCAGGTGGCGCGCCTCCCCGGCCCGCCGCAGGGCCACGGGGTGCTCGGCGCCGTCCTCGCCGGCGAGCTGGTGCGGACGGCGGACCTGCGCACGCACCCCTCCGCCGGCGCCGTGCCCGAGGGGCACGCGCCGATGCGCGCCTTCCTCGGCGTGCCCGTGCAGGTCGAGGAGGGGGCCGAGGTCCTCGGCGCCTTCTACCTCGCCAAGCCGCCCGGCCACCCCCCGCACACCGGCGCCGACGAGGCCCTCGTCACCGCGCTGGCGCGCCAGTGCGCCCAGGTCGTCGTCCGGCTGCGCGACGCCCGCCGCGTCCGCGAGCTGGCCGCCCGTCTCGAGGCCGCCGAGCGCGTCCGGGCGGCGGCGCTCGCGCAGATGACGACCGACGTCGACCCGGTCGAGGCCGTCGACCGGCTCCTGGAGGTCGCCCGCGAGCAGCTGCGCATGCCGTTCGCGGCGCTCGTGCGCGTCGACGAGGACGCGCAGGTCGTCGAGCGCAGCAGCGGCGAGGCGCCCGTCCCGGCCCTGCGGCGCGACGTCGCCCTCGGCGGGCCCTCGCCCTGCCGCCGCGTGCTGGCCGAGGGCCGCGGGGTCGTCGCCGACCTCGTCGGCGCCCCGTCCGGCCGGGAGGCCCTCGCCGCGCCCGCGGGCCTGGCCGCCTACGCCGGGGCGCCGGTGCTCGTGCGGGGCCGCGCCCACGGGACGCTCTGCACCGCCTCGGACCGGCAGGTCGCGCTCACCCGGTCCGACGCGTCGGTGCTCGAGGTGCTCGCCGAGCTCGCGGGCCGCCAGCTCGCGCGCCTGGAGGACGACGCCGCCGTCCGCACCCGCCGCGAGGAGGCCCTCGCCCCGCTCCTCGCCCCCGGGGGCCTGCGGGTCGTCGTGCAGCCGGTCGTCGACCTCGTCGCCGACCGCGTCGTCGGCGTGGAGGCCCTGGCCCGCTTCCCCGGGCGCGGGCAGGGGCCGGACCGGGTCTTCGCCGCGGCGGCGGACGTCGGGCTCGGCACGGCGCTGGAGCTGGCGGCCGTCGACGCGGCGACCGCCCTGCTCGACCGCCTCCCGGCCCACCTCCACCTCGCCGTCAACGCCGGGCCCGCGCTCGTCACCGACCCCGGGCTGCTCGAGCGCCTCGCCGGGCTGCCGCCGGGGAGGGTCGTCGTCGAGGTGACCGAGCACGAGGACCTCGCCGACCACCCCGGGCTGCCCGCGGCCCTGGCGGCCCTGCGCGCCGCGGGCGCCCGGGTGGCGCTCGACGACGTCGGCGCCGGCTACGCCGGCCTGCGGAGCGTGGCGGACCTGTCCCCCGACGTCATCAAGGTCGACGCCAGCCTCGTGCGGGGGCTCCCGGAGAGCCCGGCGCGCCGCTCGCTCGTGCGGGCGCTCGTCGCCCTGGCGGCCGACCTGGGCGCCGACCTCGTGGCCGAGGGCGTCGAGACGCCCGCCGAGCTGGCCGAGCTGCGGCGCCTCGGCGTCCGGCTGGCGCAGGGCTTCCTGCTCGGCCGCCCCGCGCCGCTCGAGGAGCTGCGCCTCAGCCGACCGCGGCGCGCAGCGCCTCGACCCGGTCCGTCCGCTCCCAGGTGAAGCCCGGCAGCTCGCGGCCGAAGTGCCCGTACGCGGCCGTGGGGGCGTAGATCGGCCGCAGGAGGTCGAGGTCGCGGACGATGGCGGCGGGCCGCAGGTCGAAGACCTCGCGGATAGCCGCGGTGATGCGCTCGAGCGGCGCCGTCTGCGTCCCGAAGCACTCGACGTAGAGGCCCACCGGCCGCGCCGCGCCGATGGCGTAGGCCACCTGCACCTCGCAGCGGCGGGCGAGCCCCGCGGCCACGACGTTCTTGGCGACCCAGCGCATCGCGTAGGCGCCCGAGCGGTCGACCTTGCTCGGGTCCTTGCCGGAGAAGGCGCCGCCGCCGTGGCGCGCCATGCCGCCGTAGGTGTCGACGATGACCTTGCGGCCGGTGAGGCCGGCGTCGCCCATGGGGCCGCCGAGCTCGAAGCGGCCCGAGGGGTTGACGAGGAGGCGGACCCCCTCGGCGTCGAGGCCCGTCGTGGCGAGGACGGGCGCGACGACGTGCTCGAGGACGTCGGGCGCCAGCATCCCCTCGAGGGAGACGTCGGCCGCGTGCTGGGTGGAGACGACGACGGTCTCGACCCGCACCGGGGTGTCGCCGTCGTAGCCGATGGTCACCTGCGTCTTGCCGTCGGGGCGCAGGTACGGCAGCACGCCCTCGCGGCGGACGGCGGCGAGCCGCTCGGCGAGGCGGTGCGCCGTCCACGCCGGCAGCGGCATGAGCTCGGGCGTGTCGTCGCAGGCGTAGCCGAACATCAGGCCCTGGTCGCCCGCGCCCTGCGCGTCGAGCGCGTCCTCCGCCGAGGCGCCGCTGCGCTGCTCCCAGGCGCTGTCGACGCCGGCCGCGATGTCGGGCGACTGCGCGCCGATGGAGACCTGCACGCCGCAGGAGGCGCCGTCGAAGCCCTTGGTCGAGCTGTCGTAGCCGATCCGCAGGATCGTCTCGCGGACGATGCTCGGGATGTCGGCGTACCCGGTGGTCGTCACCTCCCCGGCCACGTGCACGAGGCCCGTCGTCACCATCGTCTCGACGGCGACGCGGCTGCGCGGGTCCTGCTCGAGGAGGGCGTCGAGGATGCCGTCGCTGATCTGGTCGCAGATCTTGTCCGGGTGCCCCTCCGTCACCGACTCGGAGGTGAACAGGCGCAGGTCCTGCGCGCGGGGGCTGGGGGCGGACGGGCTCGTGGGCACGGGGCTCCTCGGGTGCAGCGGCTGCTGGCTGGGCCCGCCCCCTGCGCCGGTGGGCCGCCGCGGCGGCGGCGCCGGCGACGGGCGGTCGGGCGCCGTCACCCTAGCGGCGGGCCAGCAGCTCCCCCACGGCGTCCCACACCGCGTCGGCGACGACCTCCTTCGGCGCCGGCCCGACCGGGCGCTCGGTGCCGTCGCGGCCGAGGAGGACGACGGCGTTGTCCGGCGTGCCGAAGCCGCGCCCGGAGCCGACGTCGTTGACGACGAGGAGGTCGCAGCCCTTGCGCGCCAGCTTGGCGCGCCCGTGGGCGAGGACGTCGCCGTCCTCGTCGCCGGTCTCGGCCGCGAAGCCCACGACGACCTGCCCCGGGCGGGCGTCCTCGCGGTCGCGGCGCGAGACCTCGGCCAGGACGTCGGGGGTGCGCACGAGGCGGACGACGGGCGCGTCGTCCGAGCCCGGGTCCTTCTTCATCTTCGTGGCCGCGACGGCCTCGGGGCGGAAGTCCGCGACGGCGGCCGCCATGACGACGACGTCGGCCCCGCCCGGGCCGGACGCCTCCGCGAGGACGGCGTCGCGCAGCTCGCGCGCCTCGCCCACGGGCACGACGCGGACGCCGGGCGGCGGGGGCACCTCGAGG
>NZ_JABEMA010000244.1 GCF_013004605.1 Pseudokineococcus marinus | reverse complement strand
GGCGGTCGCCGAACGCCTGCGGGCGGTCGAGCGCCAGCCGTCCGTCAAGGTCCGCGTCGAGGGGGGTGACCGGTGATCAAGCGCAGCGTCCTCGGCGTCGACCGCCTCGCCGCCTTCGTCGCGGGGCCCCTGCTCCGGCACGCCCTCGTCGCGCGGGTCGCCGCCGGCGACGACGTCGGGTCCGGCGTGCACCCCCTCGTCGGCGCGGTCGGTGCGCACGTCCTCGGTCGCGACGAGGTCCTCGTCGCTGACGAGGTCGAACCAGCGGGCGGCGGTGTCGACGTCCTTGTCGCCGCGCCCGGACAGGTTGACGAGGACGACGCCGTCCGGCCCGAGCCGGCGGCCCTCCTCCAGCGCACCGGCGAGCGCGTGCGCCGTCTCGATGGCGGGGATGATGCCCTCCGTGCGGCACAGCAGGCGCATGGCCTGCATCGCCTCGTCGTCGGTGACCGGGCGGTACTGCGCCCGGCCGGTGGCGGCCAGCCACGCGTGCTCCGGGCCGACGCCCGGGTAGTCCAGCCCCGCGCTGATCGAGTGGGACTCGACCGTCTGCCCGTCGTCGTCCTGCAGGAGCATCGAGCGGGCGCCGTGGAGGACGCCCGGCGCCCCGCCCGTGATGGACGAGGCGTGCCGGCCCGTCGCGACGCCGTCGCCGCCCGCCTCGAGGCCCAGGAGCGCGACCTCGGCGTCGTCGAGGAAGGCGTGGAAGATGCCCATGGCGTTCGAGCCGCCGCCCACGCAGGCGACGACGACGTCCGGGAGGCGGCCGACGCGCTCGAGAACCTGCGTCCGCGCCTCCTCGCCGATGACGCGGTGCAGCTCGCGCACCATCGTCGGGAAGGGGTGCGGGCCGGCGACCGTGCCCAGCAGGTAGTGGGTGTCGTCGACGTTGGCGACCCAGTCGCGCATCGCCTCGTTGAGGGCGTCCTTGAGGGTGCGCGAGCCGGTGCGCACCGGCACGACCTCGGCCCCGAGGAGCCGCATCCGCGCCACGTTGAGCGCCTGGCGCTCGGTGTCGCGCTCGCCCATGTAGACGACGCACTCGAGGTCGAGCAGCGCCGCCGCCGTCGCCGACGCGACGCCGTGCTGGCCCGCGCCCGTCTCGGCGATGACGCGCTTCTTGCCCATGCGCTTGGTGAGCAGCGCCTGGCCGAGCACGTTGTTGATCTTGTGCGAGCCCGTGTGGTTGAGGTCCTCGCGCTTGAGGAAGACCCTCGCCCCACCCGCGTGGGCGGCGAAGCGCGGCGCCTCGGTGAGGATGCTCGGCCGCCCCGTGTAGGTCCGGTGCAGCTCGTCGAGCTCGGCCCGGAACGAGGGGTCGGCCCACGCCTGCGTGAAGGCCGCGTCGAGCTCGTCGAGCGCCGCGACGAGCGCCTCGGGCACGAAGCGCCCGCCGAACTCGCCGAAGTAGGGTCCCGAGGCGCTCGAGAGGGCCGCGCCGTCCGGGAGCCCGGTGGCCGTGCCCGCGCGGGGCGGTGTGCTCGTGCTCATGCGCGTCCTGCCCTGGTCGAGGGGTGGTTGCCGGCGGCGACGAGGTCCGCCACCGCGGCGCGGGGATCGCCGCCCGTCACGAGCGCCTCGCCGACGAGCACGGCGTCCGCGCCCGCGCGGGCGTAGTCGAAGACGTCGTGGGAGCCCCGGACGCCCGACTCGGCGACGACGACGACGCCGGCCGGGACCGCGGGGCGCACGGCGGCGAAGGTGCTGCGGTCGACGTGCAGCGTCCGCAGGTCGCGCGCGTTGACCCCGATGACCCGAGCGCCGGCGTCGACGGCCCGGGCGACCTCCTCGACGTCGTGCACCTCGACGAGCGCCGTCATCCCGAGGGAGTGCACCCGCTCCACGAGGGACACGAGCGCGGGCTGCTCCAGGGCGGCGACGATGAGCAGCACGACGTCCGCGCCGTGGGCCCGAGCCTCCCACACCTGGTAGGAGGTCGTCACGAAGTCCTTCCGCAGGACCGGGACGTCCACGGCCGCGCGCACGGCGTCGAGGTCCTCCAGGCTGCCGCCGAAGCGGCGACGCTCGGTGAGGACGCTGATGACGGCGGCGCCCCCGGCCTCGTAGTCGCGCGCCAGGCCCGCCGGGTCGCCGATCGCGGCCAGGGCCCCCTTGCTGGGGCTCGAGCGCTTCACCTCGGCGACGACCTTCACCGCGCCGCGCTCCTCGTCGCCGTCGACCCGGCGCAGCCGCTCGACGGCGTCGAGGGCGCCGGGGCGGCGGGACGCGCGCTCCTTCAGCTCGTCGAGCGAGGTGGTCTCCTGCCGCCCGGCGAGGTCGGCGTGGACCCCGGCGAGGATGTCGTCGAGCACGCTCACGTGAGGGCTCCTCCGCTTCGACGCTGTGCTTGCTCCGGTCGTCCTCGGCCGACGCCGTCCTGGTCCGCGAGCCGTCACCGCTCCGGCGTGCACCACCGGGTCCGTGGTGGCTGCACCGGAGGGTGGGCGCCGCGGCCCGAGCGCCGGTCGGGTCGATCCGTCCTGCCGCGCAGGACTCTAGTGCGTGGCCCGCCGCGCTCCCGCGCCCCCGCCCTGCCGCGGACGGGGACCGCCGTGGCCCCGTCGGGTGCCCCCTGCGTCCGGTCCTGCTCGTGCGGGGGACCGGCAGCACTCGTGCGGGTCCCCCGGCGCGCGCGCCGCGCGGTGCGGGCGCAGCGCCGATAACGTCGGACGACCGCCCCGAGCGGCGGGGCACCGCCGCAGGACGGCGGCGAGCCGGCCGACCGCCGACCCCCGACGACGGGCCCCCGAGGGCCCAGCCAGGAGGCCAGACGTGAGCACCCCGAGCGACCCCGACCAGCCGCGCTACGGCCAGGAGCCGTCGGGCGACCGCCCGCCGGAGCAGCCCGGCTACGGCGACGCCGCGCCCGGCTACGGCCAGACCTCCGGCGACGGCAGCGCGTACGACCGGCCCTCGAGCGGCGGGTACGGCGAGCCGGCCCGCTACGGCGGCGACGCCTCGGCCTCCCCCTACGGCGGGGAGCCGCACCAGGAGCCGCGCAACGGCCTCGGCGTCGCGGCGCTCGTCGTCGGCATCGTCGCCCTGCTGTCCGTCTGCGTCGGCATCTTCCTCGCCGGCATCCCGGCCGTGGTCATCGGCGTCGTCGGCATCGTCCTCGGCGTGGGCGCCCGCCGGCGCGTGAAGCGCGGAGAGGCGACGAACGGCGGCGTGGCGACGACCGGCCTGGTGCTGTCGATCGTCTCCCTCGTCCTCGGCGTCATCAGCGTCATCCTCGTCGCGGTGGGCCTGAGCTTCATCGGAGACGCCGCCCAGCAGTGCGAGGGCCTCACGGGCGCTGAGCAGCAGCAGTGCATCCAGGAGCAGACGGAGAACCTCTTCGGCTGAGGCCCCTCGTCAGCTGGCGGGCCGCCCCGGCTCCCCCCACCGATGTCGGCGACGACGGAGGGCCCGGACCGTCTGGTCCGGGCCCTCCGTCGTGCGGGGTGCGGTGGACGCCGGTCGCGGGGCTCGCCCGGCGGCGGGCGCCGCGGGGACGGGCGGACGCCTCCCGCTGACGAGGCGCCGTCTCAGGGCCCGAGCAGAGCGCCGGCACCGGGCAGCCATCGCACGACGGTGAAGACGGCCAGCGCGGTCACCCCGAGGACGGCCCGCCGGTCCGTGACGGCGTCGACCAGGCGCAGCGGCCGCCGACGCAGGGCCGCCGCGGTCCAGGCCGCCCACACGAGAGCTCCCCCGACGACGAGGGCGACGGCGAGGGCGTTGCTGCCGAGGGCCGCCAGCGGCTGACCGGCGAGGAGGTCGGACACGGCCCGGAGCCCGCCGCAGCCCGGGCACGGCAGGCCGGTGAGCAGCAGGACGGGGCAGGTGCCCCAGCTGCCCGGCACGTGCGGGTCGCGCAGCGCGACGGCGGCCAGCGACGCGGCCCCCACCGCCCCGAGGACGAGCGGGGGCCAGCGGCGCGGCACTCCCGGCGCCCGGCCCCTCGAGGGGGACGGGGCCGGCGTGAGCCGCGGGCTCAGCGGGGCCCGTTGGCCGTCGTCGACGCCGACTCGCCCGAGCGCCCGGCCGGGCCGTGGTGGGGCTCGTCGCCCGGCTCGTCGGAGGACTGCTCGGGCGTGCCCGCCCCGTAGCCCATCTTGGCGAGGACGATCCCGACGACGGGCCCGACGGCCATGACGACGAAGCCGACGGCCAGGAGCCACCACACGGTGAAGACGACGGCGAGGCAGCCGACGAGGGCGCCGACCATGACGACCCCGACGCCCGCCCACGCGGCGAGGCTGTGCCCGTGGTCCTCCGCGTGCGGGGGGAGCTGCGGCTGGTGCCGGGGGTCGGGCTGCGCGTCCTGCTGGGTGCCGCGGTCCTGCGTGCGCTCGGCCATGGGGCCCTCCTCGACCGGCCCGGACGGCCCTGCGGCGGTCCGACGCACGGCTCGCTCTCGTCGATCGGTCTGGTCGTCGGTGGTGGTCGGGCGACGTCGCGCCGAGCGGCGCGGTCACGGCGCTCGCGACGACCGCTCGCGCGGCCCCCTCGGGCGCTCCGTCATCATGCCAGCCGCCGCGCCCCGCGGCTCCCGCGGCTCCCGCCGTCGGATCAGCGGCGGCGGTCGCCCTCGACCCCGCCGGTCGGGTCCTCTCCGCGGGACAGGGAGTCCCACGCGTCGAAGGCCTCGCCCCGGCGCCGCGCCCGCTCGGCGGCCGGGCCCTCCCGGGTGATGTCTTGAACGAGCACCCCCTACGAGCGGCACTCGATCGCGCCGATCCACGCCCCGAACCGCGCGCCCAGCAGGCCG
>NZ_JABEMA010000243.1 GCF_013004605.1 Pseudokineococcus marinus | reverse complement strand
CCGGTGCGTGCGGGCAGGACGCCGGCGAGCCACTCCCCCAGCGCCCGCGCGCTCGCGGCGACGGCGTCCGGCCACGACCAGGCCCCCTCGTCGGCGGCGTCGCTGACGTGCTTGGCGAGGACGACGCGCGCGCCCAGCGACCGGGCGGCCCACGCCACGGCGAAGCCCTCCATGTCGACGAGGTGGGCCCGCCGCGCGAGCCGCTCCCGGACGTCCTCGTCGGCGACGAAGACGTCGCCGGTGGCGAGCACGACGTCGCCCGGGGCCGCCCCCAGCAGCGCGTCCAGCGCCAGCTCCGTGGTCGTCGGCGCGCCCAGGCGGGCCAAGGCGTCGGCGGAGATGTCGTGGTGGACCACTGCGCCCGGCACGTGGAGGCCGGTCACGCCCTCGCGCAGGGCCCCGGCGGTGCCGACGCCCACCACGAGCGGGCGGTCCGCGGGCGGCCGAGCGGCCAGCACGGCGGCGACCGCCGTGGCCGCGGCCGTCTTGCCCGGCCCCGTCAGGAGCAGGGGCAGGTGCGCGGGCACGTGGACGGCCTCGACCGCCAGCGCGGCGACGACGAGGACGTCGTCGCGCGCCCCGGCGCCGGACGCGGGTCGCACCCGCGGAGCGGCGGGTCCGGCGGAGGGCGTCGGCGGCGAGAGCTCGGTCACGGAGCGATGCTGGCAGGACCTCCGCAAACCAGGGGCACCGTCTCGCTCCCGGCGGCGCCCGGCGGACGCCGACGCCCGGGTCGCCCTAGCGGCGGACGACGACGGTGCCGGCGAGGCGGTCGTGCATCCCCCGCTGGTCGGCGTCCCAGATGGCGGCCGGGATGACCAGGCACAGCAGGAGGGTGCGGACGACGGCGCGCCACGGACCGGGCCATGCGCCGTCGACGCGCAGCACCCGCACGCGGAGGAGCAGGTGCCCGGGACTGCCGCCCACCGTGCCGACGCCGACGGCGTGCAGGAGGGCGAAGACGCCGAGGGTCGCCCAGGGGTCGCCGCCCAGCAGAGCCCTCGACACCAGCAGCGCCAGCGCCCAGTCGACCGCGACACCGGCGAGCCGTCGCCCGGTCCGTGCGACGGACCGCGAGCCCTCCCGGGGCAGGCCCAGGCGGCGCCCCGGCCAGGTCGCCTCCGCACCGCTCGGTCCGCTCCTCGCCACGGCGCCACGCTAGACGGGCGTCCTACGGCGCCCCGCGGGCGGTGCCGTCCGCCCGGCCGGCTCGCGCGGCGCGTCGCAACCGCGCGCCGCGCAACACGTCGGAAACACTCGCGTGACGAGCGGGCAACCGCCCGCTCCTAGGTTCCCATCCCGAGACGGCGCGCCGGGCCGCTCCCGCAGCGCGAGGCCCACCGCCGCCCGCACCACCCGCACGACACCCAGCACGACACCGAAGGACCCCACAGGCACCACCGGCGGCCCGACCGCCACCGACGACCTCCGACCCCGCCAGGAGAGTGGATGTTCACCAACGCCGACGAGGTGCTCGCCTACATCGCCGAGAACGACGTCAAGTTCATCGACGTCCGGTTCTGCGACCTGCCGGGGGTGATGCAGCACTTCACCGTGCCGGCCGCCTCCGTGGACGCGGACTTCTTCACCACCGGCCAGATGTTCGACGGCTCCTCGATCCGTGGCTTCCAGGCGATCCACGAGTCGGACATGAAGCTCGTGCCGGACGTCGAGACCGCCTTCGTCGACCCGTTCCGGGCGGAGAAGACGCTCGTCGTCAACTTCGGCATCGTCGACCCCTTCACCGACGAGGCGTACTCCCGCGACCCGCGGCAGATCGCCCGTCGCGCCGAGGAGTACCTGCGCTCGACGGGGATCGCGGACACCGCGTTCTTCGCCCCCGAGGCGGAGTTCTACGTCTTCGACGACGTCCGCTTCGAGACGAACCAGCACGAGAGCTACTACCACATCGACTCCATCGAGGGCGCCTGGAACACGGGGCGCAAGGAGGAGGGCGGCAACCTCGGGCACAAGACGCCCTACAAGGGCGGCTACTTCCCCGTGCCGCCGGTGGACCACTTCGCCGACCTGCGCGACCAGATGGTCCTCGCCCTGGACGCCCTCGGCCTCGAGGTCGAGCGCGCCCACCACGAGGTGGGCACGGCCGGCCAGGCCGAGATCAACTACAAGTTCGACGAGCTGTTCAAGTCGGCCGACAAGGTCATGCTCTTCAAGTACGTCATCAAGAACGTGGCGCACCAGCACGGCAAGACGGCCACCTTCATGCCGAAGCCCCTCTTCGGCGACAACGGCTCGGGCATGCACGTGCACCAGTCGCTCTGGAAGGACGGCTCGCCGCTCTTCTTCGACGAGCGCGGCTACGGCGGCCTCTCGGACGTCGCCCGCTGGTACATCGGCGGCCTGCTCAAGCACGCGCCGTCGCTGCTCGCCTTCACCAACCCGACGGTGAACAGCTACCACCGCCTGGTGCCGGGCTACGAGGCGCCGGTCAACCTCGTCTACTCGGCCCGCAACCGCTCGGCCTGCGTCCGCATCCCGATCACGGGCTCGAACCCGAAGGCCAAGCGCATCGAGTTCCGCGTGCCGGACCCCTCGAGCAACCCCTACCTGGCGTTCGCGGCCATGCTCATGGCGGGCCTCGACGGCATCCAGAACCGCATCGAGCCGCCGGCCCCGGTCGACAAGGACCTGTACGAGCTCCCGCCCGAGGAGCACGCGGCCATCGACCAGGTGCCCGGCTCGCTCGGCGCCGTCCTCGACGCGCTCGAGGCCGACCACGAGTACCTCACCCGCGGCGGGGTCTTCACCGAGGACCTCATCGAGACCTGGATCGACTACAAGCGGACCAACGAGATCGACCCGATCCGCTTCCGCCCGCACCCGCACGAGTTCGAGATGTACTTCGACATCTGAGTCGTCCGGGCCTCTCGCAGCCCCTCGCCGGTCCGCCGGCGGGGGGCTGCGTCGCGTTCCCACCCGTCCAGCGGTGGACCCACGACGCGGTCAGACGCGTCCTGCGTCCACCGCTGTCGGCGGCCGGCGCAGCGGAGCGCTCCGGGGGCGCGGCGCGCCGGACGCGCGCGAGGGCGGCGCCGCTCGTCGCGGCACCGCCCTCGGCGGAGAGGTCGGATCGGTCAGCCGACCCAGCTCTCCACGGCGTCGTCGTTCTTCTCGACCCACTCCTGGGCGACGTCGGCGGCGTCGCGCTCCTCGACGTCGACCTCGGCGATCATCGCGTCCATGTCGTCGACGGGGATCTCCATGCGCGAGAGCATCTCGGTGAAGGCGGGCACCTCCTCCTGCAGCTCGTCGCTCGCGGCCACGCCACCGGCGTAGTCGGGCATGGCGCAGTCGCCCTCGCCGCGCTCGGCGAAGCAGCCCTCCTCGTAGGGGTTGGGCTCCTCGAGCTTCGTGACGTCGTACTGCGCGAAGACCCAGTGCGGCTGGTACAGGTAGACGAGCACCGGCTCCTCGCGCTCGTACGCGCGGTCCAGCTGCGCGAAGAGCGCGGCGGCGCTCGACGTCGAGTGCTCGAAGCCGATGTCGTAGCCCGCCAGCCGCGCCTCGTTCTGCTCGGTGGTGATCCACCCCGGGTCGGCGTCGTAGAGCGTGCTGTCGAGCGCGTCGGCGTACTCGGGGAGCTGCGTGACCGAGGTCAGCCCCTCGAGCGGCTGGCCCGGCTCGAGGGCGTAGCTCGGCACGTACCAGCCCTGGTCGGCTCCGCTGTACACCTCGCCGAGGAGCTCGAAGCCCTCGGTCTGGTCCAGCAGCGGCTGCTGGTTGGGCAGCGCCACCTCGGTGACGAGGTCGAGGTCGCCGTTGCCGGCGCCGGCCCAGGCGGCGGCCGGGTCGAGCTGGGAGGTCTCGAGGTCGGCGACGCCGAGGTCGGGGTGGTCGGCGGCGACCTGCCGCACGACCTCGTTGGTCAGCGTGGCGGCGACCCAGGAGAACTCGGTGGTCCTCACGGTGATGCCGTCGGAACCGCCGCCGCCGGCGGCGGCGCCGTCGTCGCTGCCGCAGCCGGCCGTGAGGGCGAGCGCGAGCGCCGCCCCGGAGGCGGCGAGGGCGCGGGTGGTCGTGGTGGTGCGGGTCATCGGGTCCTCCCCGTGGTGGGCGGGACCCCGCGGCGGTCCGCCGGAGCGCAGGACGACGGACGTGAGCGCACGGGCCGGTGGCCTCGTGCGGGCGCGCGGGGTCGGTCGGCGTCGGCGCCCTCGCGCCCGGCGACCGCTCGGCGGTCCCGGCGGCCCACGGGGCCGCGACGCCCGGCGGCGCATCGGGCCACCCGGACCCCTCCACCGTATGGGAAGGCGCTCCCGCGAGACCTGGGCGTGACCTGCCTCTCCGGTCCCCTCGTCGAGGCCCCTCCTCGAGCCCTCCTCCGGGCCGAGGCCCCGCGGGCGCGCGCTCCGCGTGCGAGCCTGTCCGCCGCACGGGCCCCGGCACCCGGTCCGGCAGGGCGGAAGGAGGGGTCGTGACGGCGGACAGCGCAGCACGGGGAGCCTTCCCGCGGCACCCCGTGACGGCGCTGGCCGTCCTCGCCACGGCCACGGCCCTGGCGATGGGCACGTGGTTCTCCGCCGCCGCGGTCGTGCCCCAGCTGGCCGACGCCTGGGACCTCTCCCCCACCGCCTCCGCGCTCCTGACGGTGGGCGTGCAGCTCGGCTTCGTCATCGGCGCGCTCGTCTCGGCCGGCACGGGGCTCGCCGACGCCGTCCCCGCACGGCGCCTGCTGGCCGTCGGCGCCGCCGCGGCCGCCCTCGCCAACGCGGGGCTGCTGCTCGCCGCGGGC
>NZ_JABEMA010000242.1 GCF_013004605.1 Pseudokineococcus marinus | reverse complement strand
CCGCGGCGCCCCCGTTCGACCGCCTCGTCGGCGAGCGGTCCGACGGCCCGCCCCGCGGCGCGCTCGCGGGCGGCCTGCTCGCGCCGGCCCTCGCGCCGCAGGCGCACCGCCGACACGACGTAGTCGGCGCCCGTGACGACGGTCACGACGACGGCCAGGAGCATGACCCCCAGCGCGAGCCCCGGCTTCCACCCCGCGAGGGCGTCCGGCGTCGGCAGGAGGTACAGGGCGATGGCGAGGCTCTGCAGGACGGTCTTGAGCTTGCCCCCACGGGAGGCGGGGATGACGCCCCAGCGGATGACGACGAGGCGCAGCAGCGTCACGCCGACCTCGCGCCCCAGCACGAGCACGGTGATCCACCACGGCAGCTCGCCCAGCACGGAGAGCAGGACGAGCGCCGTCCCGACGAGCGCCTTGTCGGCGATGGGGTCGACGAGCTTGCCGAAGTCGGTGACGAGGTCGTGCCGCCGGGCCACCTCGCCGTCGACCTTGTCGGTCGCGATGGCGACGGCGAAGGCCAGCGCGGCCGCGAGGCGCCACCCCTCGTCCTGCCCGCCGTCGACGAGCAGGAGCGCCGCCATGAGCGGCACGAGCAGGACGCGCAGGAGGGTCAGGGCGTTGGCGAGGTTCCACGCGCTCGCGGATCCGTCGGCGTGCCGCCGCGCCACGAGCCAGGAGGTCACCGGACCGGCTCCGCGACGAGGTCGGCACCTGCCGACCCGGTGACGACCGCCTCGACGACGTCCCCGACGCGGGGCCGGGGGGCGCCCGGCGGGAGCACGACCTCCGTCGTCCCGTCGACCTCGGGCCCCTGGTGGTCGGCACGGCCGACGACGACGTCGGCGGCGAGCTCGTCGTCCTCGTCCGCGGTCGCCTCCACGAGGACGCGCACGCGCTCGCCGACCCGCTCGGCCGCCCGCTCGTCGACGAGCGCCTCGACCAGCTGCTCGACGCGCTCGCGGCGCTCGGCCACGACCTCCTCGGGCAGGTGCCCCGGCAGGCCCGCTGCCTCGGTGCCGTCCTCGTCGGAGTAGCCGAAGACGCCGGTGACGTCCATCCGCGCGGCCTCGAGGAAGCCCATGAGGTCCTCCAGCTCGGCCTCGGTCTCACCGGGGAAGCCGACGATGACGTTGGACCGGACGCCGGCGAGGGGGGCGAGCGCGCGCACCCGCTCGAGGAGCGCGAGGAAGTCCGCGGTGCCGCCGAAGCGCCGCATCCGGCGCAGCAGCGCCGGCGCGGAGTGCTGGAACGACAGGTCGAAGTAGTCCGCCACGCCGTCGGTGCCGGCGACCGCCTCGAGGAGACCGGGGCGGACCTCGGCGGGCTGCAGGTAGGTGACCCGCACGCGCTCGAGGCCGTCGACCGCCGCGAGGCGCGGCAGGAGGCGCTCGAGCGCCTGGAGGTCGCCGAGGTCCTTGCCGTACGAGGTGGAGTTCTCGCTGACGAGGAGGACCTCCCGCACGCCCTGCTCGGCGAGCCAGCGCGCCTCCGCGAGCACCTCCTCCGGCGGCCGCGAGAGGTACGCGCCGCGGAAGGCCGGGATGGCGCAGAAGGTGCAGCGGCGGTCGCAGCCGGACGCCAGCTTCAACGGCGCCCACGGGCGGCCGGGCTCGAGCAGGCGCCGCAGCACCGGCGGTCCGGAGGCCGGGGCCAGGTCGGCGGCGCGGCGGTCGGCCGCCGCCTCGTCGAGGCCGCTCCCGTGCCCCGGCGTCGCCACCCGGCTCCCGCGACGCGCGGTCGGGGACAGGGGCAGCAGGGTGCGGCGGTCGCGGGGCACGTGGCTCGCGGGGCGCTCCCCCGCCAGCACGGCGTCGAGGTGGCCGGACAGGTCGGCGTAGGAGTCGAAGCCGAGGACGGCGTCCGCCTCGGGCAGCTGCTCGGCCAGCTCGGTGCCGTAGCGCTCGGCCATGCACCCGACCGCGACGACGGCGCGCGTGCGGCCGCTGCCCTTGAGGTCGCTCGCCTCGAGGAGGGCGTCGACGGAGTCCTTCTTCGCGGACTCGATGAAGCCGCACGTGTTGACGACGGCGACGTCGGCGTCCGCGGCGTCCTCGACGAGGTCCCAGCCCGCGCCGGCGAGGCGGCCCGCGAGCTCGGAGGAGTCGACCTCGTTGCGCACGCAGCCGAGGGTGACGAGGGCGACCGAGCGGCCCGCCGCGCGCTCCGCAGGGGCGTCGGACGCCGTCGTCGTGCTCATCCCGCCACTGTAGGCGCCTCCCGGCGCCCGCCCCCTCAGGCGGACGCCTCCACCAGCGCGCGCATCGACCGGGTCGGCCGCAGCCACGCGCCCTCGGGCGGCAGGTTGTCGAGGCGGATGCGCGGCAGCGGCGTCGTGAAGGCGCCCGGCACGTCCTCGAGGTCGATGAAGGTGATGAGGTCGGACTCCTGGGCGTAGCCCGCCACCTCCGAGAAGGCGATGACGACGCACTCCACGCCCGCGCGCGCCAGCTCCTCCAGCGGCTCGCGGAAGTTGCGCCCGTCCGCGCTGGCGACGACGACGCGGGCGAGGCCGCCCTCGTCGGCGCGCCGCGCGATGTGGTCGAGCATCGCCTCGTCGACGTCGTCCTCGGGGTGCGTCTTCGGCCGGGCGAACACCGCGAAGCCGAAGGACCGCACGGCCTCGACCCACCCGCGCATGTTGGGCGCGGCCGAGGGGGCGATGTTCGTGAAGACGCAGCCCTCGACGTCGCGGTCCTCCGCGGAGCCCACGAGCCACCGGGCGATGGCGTCGAAGCGCGGCCGTGAGGACGGCGAGGGGCGCTCGCCGATGACGTTGGCGAGCGTCATGTCGATGTTCGGGGCGTCCCAGACGAGGAGGTCCAGGCCCTCCCCCGCCGCCGGACCGGCGTCCTGCCCGACCTCGTCCACCACCGCGGTCATGCCCCGCTCACCGTCCCGTCAGCGACCACGCGTCGTGGCCGTCCTCGTCGTCGTCGCCGTCCGCGTCGTCGTCGTACCGCTGGGGCGGGGGCGGCAGGCCGGCGTCCCAGTCGTCCTCCGCCGGCGCCCCGTAGCCGCCTCCGTACCCGCCGCGGGCGCCCCCGCCGGTCTGCTGCGGCGCCGCCGGCTCGACGGCGACGGCCTGGTCGTAGGCCTCGTCGCCCGCGGGCGCCGGCTCGCCGCGGAGCCCGGCGAGGGTCGCGGGCAGGTCGTCGGGGCGCACGAGCACGTCGCGGGCCTTCGAGCCCTCGCTCGGCCCCACGACGCCGCGGGACTCGAGCAGGTCCATGAGCCGGCCGGCCTTGGCGAAGCCGACGCGCAGCTTGCGCTGGAGCATCGACGTCGAGCCGAACTGCGTCGTCACGACGAGCTCGGTCGCCTGCAGCAGCAGCTCGAGGTCGTCGCCGATCTCCTCGTCCACCTGGGCCGCCGGAGCCGCGACGACGACGTCCTCGCGGTAGGTGGGCGCCAGCTGCTCCTTGACGTGGGCGACGACGGCCCCGATCTCGGACTCCGTGACCCAGGCGCCCTGGACGCGCATCGTCTTGGAGCTGCCCATCGGCAGGAAGAGCGCGTCGCCCTGCCCGATGAGCTTCTCCGCGCCCGGCTGGTCGAGGACGACGCGCGAGTCCGCGAGCGAGCTCGTCGCGAAGGCCAGCCGCGAGGGCACGTTGGCCTTGATGATGCCCGTGACGACGTCGACGCTGGGGCGCTGCGTCGCCAGCACGAGGTGGATGCCGGCGGCCCGGGCCAGCTGGGTGATCCGCTGGATCGACGCCTCGACGTCGCGCGGCGCCACCATCATGAGGTCGGCGAGCTCGTCGACGACGACGAGCAGGTACGGGTAGGGCTGCAGCTCCCGCTCGCTGCCCGGCACCGGCTGCACCCGCCCCGCCCGCACCGCCGCGTTGAAGTCGTCGACGTGCTTGAAGCCGTACGTCGCCAGGTCGTCGTAGCGGGCGTCCATCTCCCGCACCACCCACTCGAGGGCCTCGGCGGCCTTCTTCGGGTTGGTGATGATCGGGGTGATGAGGTGCGGGATGCCCTCGTAGATCGTCAGCTCGACCCGCTTGGGGTCCACGAGCACGAGCCGGACCTCGTCGGGCGTCGCCCGCATGAGGATCGAGGTGATCATCGCGTTGACGAAGCCCGACTTGCCGGCGCCCGTGGCGCCCGCGACGAGCAGGTGGGGCGTCTTCGCGAGGTTGGCGACGACGTACCCGCCCTCGACGTCCTTGCCGACGCCCATGACGAGCGGGTGCGGCTGGGCACGGGCGGCCTGGCTGCGCAGGACGTCGCCGAGGGAGACGGTCTCGCGGTCGGCGTTGGGGATCTCGATGCCGATGGCCGACTTGCCGGGGATGGGCGAGAGGATCCGCACGTCCGCGCTGGCGACCGCGTAGGCGATGTTCTTGCTCAGCGCCGTGACCCGCTCGACCTTCACGCCGGTGCCGAGCTCGACCTCGTAGCGCGTGACCGTCGGCCCTCGGCTGAAGCCGGTGACGGCGGCGTCGATGTCGAAGCTGTCGAAGACGGTCGTCAGGGCCTCGACGACGCGGTCGTTGGCCGCGCTGCGCGCCTTGTGCGGCGTGCCCGGGGTCAGCAGGTCCGACGCCGGGAGGCTGTAGGTGACGTCCCCGCCGAGGAGCAGCTGCTCGACGCGCTGCGGCAGCTGGCCGACGGGCGGCGCCTCCAGCTCCTCCGGCGCCGCGGGCGCGGGCGCCGGCCAGCGCCTCGCGCAGCCGGCCGACCTCGGCGCGTCCCGCCTCGAGCCGGCTGCGGCGCGCGCTGACCT
>NZ_JABEMA010000241.1 GCF_013004605.1 Pseudokineococcus marinus | reverse complement strand
GCGGGCGTCGCCGTAGCGGCCCGTGAAGGCGAGCCAGAGCCCGCCGTTGCTGTTGTCGAAGGAGGCCAGCAGCGCCAGGATCGAGATCCCGAGGATGCCGTCGAGCCCCACCACCGAGCCGAGCGCGACGACGACGGACGCCGGGATGAGGCTCTTCATGAGCAGCGCGACCCCGGCGTGCGCGAGCACCGGCCCGCTCGTCGCGCCCGTCACCTGCGTGCCGGTCATGAAGATCAGCAGGCCGATGAGGGGCAGCGCGCTGTCCTGGAACAGCGCCGTCGTGAAGCTGCCGATGCCGAGGGCGCCCGGGGCGAAGGTGCCCACGACCGACCCGAGCACGAGCGGCACGAGCATGAGCCCGCCGGGGATGCGGTTCATCGTCGCGAACATCGGCACCCGCGACCGGGGGGCGCTCTGCGTCTGGGACACCTGGTCCACCTCCACGACGCACACCTGCGGGCGCCGGATCGTCACCTGTACGGACGACCTGTCCGTACAGGTGGGTACTGTGGACCTGGCGGCCGGTGCGGAGCAACCCCCGTGGCACCGCACCGGTCGCCCTCCACGTCGGGCTGCCGCCGTCCGGGCCCAGCCTTCAGGGCCCAGCCTTCAGGGCCCAGCCGTCAGGGCGCCTCGCTGCCCCGCTCGCGCTCCTGGACGACGAGGTCCTCGAGGTCCTTGAGCCGGTGGCGGCCGTCGAGCGCGCGCTTCATGCGGAAGTTGCCCTCGAGGCGCTTGGCGTTCCGGTCCAGGAACCACCAGTAGCCGGCGGTGAACGGGCAGGCGTCCTCCCCCACGCGCACCGTCGGCTTGTAGCGGCAGCCGCGGCAGTGGTCGCTCATCCGGTTGATGTACGCGCCGCCCGAGGCGTAGGGCTTCGTCGCCATGAGCCCGCCGTCGGCGTGCTGGCTCATGCCGACGACGTTGGCCGCCATCACCCAGTCGTAGCCGTCGACGAAGCTCCGCTGGAACCAGCGCGTGAGCTCGCCCGGGTCCCACCCGCGCTGCAGGGCGTAGTTGCCGAGCACCATGAGGCGCGGGATGTGGTGGACCCACCCGCGGTCGCGCACCCCGCGCAGCGCGTGCGAGAGGCAGCGCGCCTCGACGGCGTCGGCGTCGAGGTCCCAGAACCACTGCGGCAGCGGCTCGTGCGCCTCCAGGGCGTTGCGCCGCGTGTAGTCCGAGCCCGCGTACCAGTAGACGTGCCAGATGTAGTCGCGCCAGCCGATGAGCTGGCGCACGTACCCCTCGACGGACGCCAGCGGGGCGTCGCCGTCGCGGTAGGCGCGCTCTGCGCGGTCGACGCACTCGAGCGGGTCGAGCAGCCCCAGGTTCATCGGCGCGGAGAGCATGGAGTGGGCCATCCACTCGTCGCCCTCGAGGATGGCGTCCTCGTGCGGGCCGAAGGCGGGGAGCCGGTGGTCGACGAAGTCGTCGAGCGCGGCGAGCGCCTCCGTCCGGCTCGCCGCGAAGGCGCGCGGCCCGTCGCGCCCGACGAAGGAGACGTCGCCGTCGGCCTCCCAGCGGTCGAGGTCGGCGCGCACCTCCTCGTCGATCTCGTCCTCCTCGGGCATCCACGGGTGCGGCAGGCCGAGGTCGTCGGCGCCCTTGGGCGGGGGCTCGCGGTTCTCGTGGTCGAGGTTCCACTGCCCGCCGACCGGCTCGGCGCCGTCCATGAGGACGTCGTGGGCGCGGCGGGCGCGGCGGTAGAAGTCCTCCATGAGCAGCTGCCGCGTGCCGTCGGCCCAGCGCCGGAAGTCCTCCCGCGGCGTCGCGTAGCCCCGCGCCGGGAGCACCTCGACGGCCGGCAGGTCGCCCGATCCGTCGAGCGAGCGCACGAGGTCCTCGGCCTGGCGCGACGTCGGTGAGCAGACCGACAGCGGCAGCGCCTTCTTCGGCAGCCTCGCGAGGCCCTCGCCGTAGGTGTCGGTGCGCAGGTAGGTGCAGCGGTCACCGAGCTCGGCGGCGCGGTGACGCATCGCCGAGAGGATGAGGTGCGCCTTCTGCCGGTGGAAGCGGCGGCGCGTGAAGACCTTCCGCGACTCGATGAGCACGACGGGCTGCTCGCCGTCGTCGCCCGGGCTCTCCGTGTCGCCGAGGAAGTGCGGGCCCAGCTGGTCGCCGAACAGCCAGCGGGTGGGGCCGGGAGTGGTCGCCATGCGGCGATGCTGTGGCAGGTGGCCGTGGGACGCCCGTCGACCCGCGCGCGAGGGCACGATGCCGGGGTGACGACGGCCTCCGCGAAGACGCGACGACGGTCCGGGCGCTTCCGCGTCGGCCTCGCCCTCGCGCTCGGCGTCGTCCTCCTGTGGTGCCTGCTGCTCCTCCTCGTGCTCGACCCGATGACCACGGTCTCGACGGACCTCGCCGCGCTCTACGGCGACCCGCTCCGCGGCGGTGCGGCGGTCGCCGTCGTCACGGCGGTGCTCGGCGGGGTCGCCGCGGGGACGTGGTCCTCGCCGTCGGCACGGACGCCGCGGTGGGCCGGGTGCCGTCGGCCGCGCGAGCGCGCCTCGTGCTCGCGGCGTCCGCGCTGGGCGCGCTCGGCGCCGTCGCGACGACCACGGGGGTGCTCGGCTTCCCGGTGGGCCTCGGGTTCTACAGCCGCGGCGAGGAGCTGGGCGTCGCGCCGCCGGGCGGGTCGTTGAGCACGGCGCTGGCGGTCACGTCGGGCGTCGGGGTGGCGGCGGTCGCCACCGGCGCCCTGCTGGCCCTCGTCGCCGTCGCCCTCCGCTGCCGCGGAGGTGGCTGCACGAGGACGGCGTAGAGACCGTCGTGGTGCAGCCACCTCGGCTCAGGCGGGGCCGACGAGCAGCCCCACGTCGTCGGCCCCGCGCGCGAGCGCCACGCGCCGGGCCTCGTCCTCCAGGGCGGCGCGCACGCCCCCGGGCTGGTCGAGGAAGAGCGAGGCCGTGACGTCGTCCCGCCGTCCGGCCGCGCGCCGCGGCCCGGCCTTCGCGCGCCACGTGCCGACGACCTCGGTGCCGGCGAGCACGGCGCCCGGGTTCCCCAGCATCCGCCACACCTCCCGACGGCGGGCGGGCTCCGGCACCGTGACGGCGCGGTCGCGCGACTGCAGCCACGGGTCGCCGGGCGGGAGGAGACGGACGGTCCCGGCGGCGCGCGCCTCGACGTCCGGGTCCTCGAGGAGGGCCACGAGCGACGGCGTGGCGAGCGTCGCCCGGCCGTCGACCTCCACCGGCAGGAGGTCGTCCGGCAGCACGGCGCGCAGGACGCGGGCGGAGGTGCCGACGAGCGCCGCGAGGTCGCCCGGCGCGACGGGGCCGTGGAGGTCGACGAGCCGGCGCAGCAGGCCGGACAGGGCCCGGGGGGCGGGGACGCCGAGGTCCTCGGGCCAGTCCGGGGTCGACCGCAGCAGGAGGGCCCGGGCCGACGTGTCGAGCACCAGTCCGGCCTGGAGGCCGGCGGGCTGGAAGGTCAGGGCGGAGAGGTGCTGGGCGTCGCACGAGGCGCACCAGTGGGTGAGCGACGCGGGCACGCGGTCGCTCGCGCCTCGGCTGAGGTCCCCCTTCGCCACCACGCCCCCGTGCTCGGCGACGACGGCGCGCACGGCCGCGGTGACGAGCCGCCACGCCTCGAGCCCGAGGTCCCGCCCACCGGCCGCCTGGGGGGAGGTGAGGCGCGCGCGGACGTCCTCGTCGGACACGGGGTGCACCGCCCGGGCGAGGGCGGGCAGGTCCTCGCGCCGGTGCGCGTGCGGCGCACCGCGCAGCGCCCACGCCGCCGGGAACGGACCGTCGGGGCGGCCGACGTCGGCCACGTCACCCTCCGCGCGCGCGGCGGCGGCCACGCGCGCCGAGCCGTAGGGGGTCTCGGCCAGCCCGACGTCGAGGACGGCGAGGTCGCGGACGGCCGGCACCCGGGCGTCGAGCTGCTGCGCGACGAGCCGGGCGGCCAGCGCGCGGGCACGGCTCGTGCGCACGACAGGGGCCGCCGGGCGCGCCATGCGGCGGAGCGTAGGACCGTCGCGGCGTCCGATGGCGCGTCGCGACGGCGCGGCACCGCCCGCGCCTTAGCGTCCGGTCCATGCGCTTCGGACTCTTCGTGCCCCAGGGCTGGCGGCTGGACCTCGTGGGCGTCGAGCCCTCCGACCAGTGGGCGGTGATGAAGGGGCTCGCGCAGCGCGCCGACGCCGGGCCGTGGGAGTCGGTGTGGGTCTACGACCACGTGCACACGGTCCCAGTGCCCACCGAGGAGGCCACCCACGAGGCGTGGACGCTCATGGCGGCCTTCGCCGCCGTCACCGACCGCGTGCGCCTCGGGCAGATGTGCACCTGCATGGGCTACCGGAACCCCGCCTACCTCGCGAAGGTCGCGGCGACGGTCGACGTCGTCTCCGGCGGCCGGGTCGAGATGGGCATCGGCGCCGGCTGGTACGAGCACGAGTGGCGCGCCTACGGCTACGGGTTCCCGCGGGCCGGCGAGCGCCTCGCGATGCTCGAGGAGGGCGTCGAGGTCATGCGGCAGCTGTGGACCGACGGCGTCGCGACGCTCGACGGCGAGCACTACCAGGTGGACGGCGCGATCTGCCGCCCGCTGCCGCTGCAGGAGGGCGGCATCCCCTTCTGGATCGCCGGGGGCGGGGAGAAGAAGACCCTGAGGACGGCCGCGAAGTACGCCGGGTACACCAACTTCGACGGCTCGCCGGAGGGCTTCGCGCACAAGTCGTCGGTGCTCGAGGGCCACTGCCGCGACCTCGGCCGCGACTACGCCGAGATCACCCGCTCGGCCAACTACAACGTCGTCATCGGCCGCGACGAGGCC
>NZ_JABEMA010000240.1 GCF_013004605.1 Pseudokineococcus marinus | reverse complement strand
GCCTGGCCGACGCCCTCGTCCTCGAGGCCGCCGCGGACGCCGATGAGACCGACGCCCGCGCCCAGGCGCTGCTGGGCCACTGGCTCTACGCGAACGGCCGGCGCGAGGACGCCGCCGACGCCTGGCGCGCCAGCGCCCGGGCGACCGAGCGCGCGGGCGGAGCACCGGACGCCGTCGTCTGGCGCAACCGCGGGCTCGCCGCCCACGACGTCGACGGCGACCCCGAGGAGGCCCGCCGCTGCTACGACGTCGCGCTCGCCGCCGACCCGGGGAGCGCGCGCCTCGTCTACGAGAGCGACCAGCTGGACGCCCGCCGCGGCGTCCCCGCGGCGCAGCGGCTGCGGCGCCTCGAGGCGGTCCGCCCCCTCGTGGCCGCCCGGGACGACACGACGGTCCAGCTGGCGCACCTGCTCCTCGACGTCGGCCGCACGGACGAGGCGCGGGACCTGCTTGCGGGGCGCACCTTCCAGCCGTGGGAGGGCGGTGAGGGCGAGGTGCTCCGCGCCTGGGAGCGGGCGTGCCGGCTCAGCGCCCACCGGGCCGCCGGCGAGCCGGGGGGTGCGGCGGCCGCGCTGGCGCACCTCGACGCCGCGCTCGTGCCGCCGGCCACCCTCGGCGAGGCCCGCCACCCCCTGGCCAGCACGGCGGAGCTGCTCCTGCTGCGCGGCGACGCGCTCGCGCTCCTCGGGGAGCACGACGCCGCCGCGGCGGCCTGGGCGTCGGCGGCCGCCGACGCCGGCGACTTCACCGCCATGGCCGCCGAGGAGCACTCCGAGGCGACCGCCGCCCGCGTCGTCGCGCTGCGCCGCCTGGACCGGGACGCGGAGGCCGACGCGCTCACCGACGCCCTCGGCGCGCACGCGGAGCACCTGGCGGCCCAGCCGGCCGTCGTCGACTACTTCGCCACGTCGCTGCCGGCGCTGCTGCTCTTCGCCGCCGACCCGGGCACCGCGCTCAGCAGCCGCGTGGAGCACCTGCGGGCGCAGGTCGAGCTCCTGCGGGGCCGCCCCGCCGCCGCGGCGCACCGGCTGGCGCGGCTGCTCGAGCGCCACCCGGACCTGCACGACGCCGCCGACCTGGCCGCGCACCCCCATCTCGGGCTGCGCCCCGCCGCGCTCCCGCCCCCCGACCGGCCCGAACGGGACCACGGGCCCGGCACCGCCGCCGGACCCGCTCCCGGACCCGCTCCCGGACCCGCCTCCGGACCCGCTCCGGGACCGTCCGACGACCAGCTCCTCCCCGCACCTGTCCTGCACCGCGCCGACGACGCCGCCCGGAGATGACGCCATGAGCCCCATCCGCACCGCACACGCCCGCACCTCGCGCGGCCCGGCCGCCCTGGCGGCCCCGTCCCGCCGCAGCTTCCTCGTCGCCGTCGCCGCCGGGCTGGGCAGCAGCGCCGTGCTCAGCGGCTGCGTGGGCTCCGGCGGCACCGAGAGCGCCCCGGCCGGGGGCGGCGGCGCCTCCGGCGGAGGGGGCCTCGTCCTGCAGAACTCCATCCAGGACGAGGGCCCCAAGGCCGCGCTCACCACGCTCGTCGAGGAGTACACCGCGGAGCCGGTGACGATGAACTCCGTCGCCACCGAGCAGTTCCGCGCCCAGCTGTCGACGTACCTCACCTCGCCCAACCCGCCGGACGTCATCAGCTGGTACGCCGGATCGGTCGCCAACACCTACGCCGACCAGGGCCTGCTGCTCGACGTCTCCGACCTGTGGACCGGCGACGGGGCGTGCGCGTCCTTCCCGCCGGCGCTCAAGGCGCTGTCCACCTCGGGCGACGACGCGCAGATCTTCGTGCCGACCAACTACTACTGGTGGTCGATCTTCTACAAGAAGTCGGCGTTCGAGAAGTGGGGCGTGACCCCGCCGGAGACGTGGGACGAGTTCATCGCGCTGTGCGAGGACCTGCAGGGGCAGGGCGTCATCCCGCTGACCAACGGCATCGGCACGACCCCGTGGATGGCCTCGGGCTGGTTCGACTACCTCGACCTGCGCGTCAACGGCGCGCAGTACCACCGCGAGCTGCTCGCCGGCGAGCACGCCTTCACCGACCCCGAGGTCGTCGCGGTGATGGACCGCTACGCCGAGATCCTCCCCTTCTTCCACCCGGACCAGGCGTCCTGGGACAACCAGCAGGCCGCCGTGCCCTTCGTCCAGGACGAGGCGGCGATGTACCTCATCGGCGCCTTCCTCACGAACTACGTGCCCGAGGACCAGCTCGACGACCTCGACTTCTTCTCCGTGCCCGTCATCGACCCGAGCATCCCGAGCGCCGAGGAGGCGCCCACCGACGGGTTCTTCGCCTCCGCGGGCACCGCCGACCCCGAGGGCACGAAGGCCTTCCTGTCCTACCTCGCCTCCGCGGAGAGCCAGGCGCAGTGGATCGCCGAGTCGGGCTCGGCCAACCTGCCGACGAACCCGGACGTCGACACCTCCGGCTTCTCCCCGCTCGTCCAGAAGGGCATCGCGCTGCTCGCCGGCACCGAGGAGATCACGCAGTTCTTCAACCGCGACTCCTCCGACGCCCTGCAGACGACGGCGGACACCGCGCTGACGCAGTTCATCGCCAATCCCGGCGACGTCCAGCAGATCCTCGAGCAGTGGCAGCAGGCGGCCGAGGCGGTCTGGAGCTCATGACCGTGCTCGAGCGGACCCCGGGGCGCTCGGGGCCGCGGTCGGGATCGGGTGCCGGCTCGGACCCCGCCGCGGCGCGGCGGCCCGGCCCGCGGCTGCGGGCTGCCCGGCGCGTGCCGCCGCTGGTGTGGGCGTTCCTGCTCGTGCCCCTCGCCGTCGAGATGTTCTGGGTCTTCTGGCCGGCGCTCAACAGCTTCTCGCTGTCCTTCACCCGCTGGCGCGGCGTCGGCCCCGCCGAGCCGGTGGGCTGGGCCAACTACCAGCGCATGCTCGACGACCCGGTCTTCGCGACGGCGCTCGTCAACAACGTCGTCTGGGTCGTCGGCTTCGGCGGCCTGTCCGTCGCCGGCGGCCTCGCGCTCGCGGTGGCGCTCAACCGACCCGGTCGCGGCGTCGGCGTCTACCGCAGCGCCATCTACCTGCCCATGGTCATCTCGCTCGCCGTCACCGGGCTCTTCTGGCGGGTGCTCTACCAGCCCGACGGGCTCGTCGACCGCGTGCTCACGCCCGTCGGGCTCGGCGGGACGGCGTGGCTCGCGAACCCCGACACCGCCCTCTACGCGGTGCTCGTGGCCGCCGTCTGGCGCCAGGTCGGCTACATCATGGTGCTCTACCTGGCGGGCCTGAAGGGCGTCGACGCGAGCCTCGAGGAGGCCGCCGCGGTCGACGGCGCCAACGCGTGGCAGCGCTTCTGGCGCATCGTCGTCCCGCAGCTGCGCGGGGTGAGCACGGTGGTCTTCGCCGTCACCGTCATCGACTCGCTGCGGACCTTCGACATCGTCTGGGCGATGACGCGGGGCGGCCCGTACAACCAGACGCAGCTGCTCTCGACCTACATGTTCCAGCAGAGCTTCTCGCTCGTGGACCTCGGCTACGGCTCCGCGCTGGCCGTCGTCATCTTCCTGCTGGCGATCGGCTTCATCATCACCTACCTCGTGCGCCAGGCCCGGGCGGAGGACTGACATGACGACGTCCGCACCCCCCGCCTCCGTGGCGACGGCGCCCGCGCAGCCCCCCGCGCGTCGGCCGCGCCGCACGGGCCGCTCGCCGTG
Source organism: Pseudokineococcus marinus (assembly GCF_013004605.1). GTDB lineage: Bacteria > Actinomycetota > Actinomycetes > Actinomycetales > Quadrisphaeraceae > Pseudokineococcus > Pseudokineococcus marinus. The sequence continues at coordinate 1,064 of NZ_JABEMA010000240.1, read as the reverse complement.
GTTCCACGTCGTCATGGTCCCGTTCACGGTCCTGTGGCTGCTGCCGCTGGCCTTCATCGTCGTGCTGGCGTTCCGCTCGTTCGACGACGTCGCCTCGCGCGGCATCGGCGCCCTGCCGGCCAGCTTCACGCTCGACGCCTTCACCGAGGCCGTCACCCGCGGCGACCTCGGCCGCGCGCTGCTCAACAGCGGGATCGTCACCGTCATCACGGTCGTGCTGTCCCTCGTGCTGGCCAGCTGGGCCGCCTTCGCGCTCGCCCGGTTCCGCATCCCGTTCCGGCGGACCGTGCTGCTCGTCATGCTCGCGGGCAACCTGCTGCCCCCGCAGATCCTCCTCGTGCCCGTCTCGCGCATCACCCAGTCCCTCGGCCTGTACGACTCCCTCGCGGCGCTCGTCGTCGTCCAGGTCGGCTTCGGGCTCGGCTTCTACACGTTCGTGCTCCACGGCTTCGTGCGGAACCTGCCGCAGGAGGTCTTCGAGGCCGCGCTCATCGACGGCGCCGGCACGCTGAGGACCTACCGGTCGATCGTCCTGCCGCTCACCCGGCCGGCGCTCGCGGCCCTGGCGGCGCTCGCGACGACCTGGGTGTTCAACGACCTCATCTGGGCGATGACGGTGCTGCGCACCGAGACCCGCTTCCCCATCACCGCGGCGCTGCTCAACCTCCAGGGCGGCTACTCGACGTCGTGGAACGTGCTGGCCGCGGGCTGCCTGCTGGCGGCGCTGCCGACGGCGCTCGTCTTCTTCGCCTTCCAGAAGCACTTCGTCTCCGGCCTGCTGGTGGGCTCGGACAAGTGACGGCCGGCTGGGCGCCGGAGCCGCTCGCCGTCCGAACCGACCTCGCCCGCGGGGGCCGCTGGACGTCGCTCGCCGCGCCGGGCCGGGAGTGGCTGTGGCACCACCCCGACCCGGCGGTGCAGGCGGCGCGCGCGAGCGCCGTCGGGCCCGCCTTCGTCGACGCGGGCGGCGGCGAGGAGTGCCTCCCCACGGTGGACGGCGACCCCGACCACGGGGCGGTGTGGCCGCTCGCCTGGCAGCCGGGCGCGCGCGAGGGCGAGGCGGC
>NZ_JABEMA010000024.1 GCF_013004605.1 Pseudokineococcus marinus | reverse complement strand
AGGGCCGACCGCCGCGCCACCCCGTCAGCCGCCCAGCCCGTCGCCGTCGTCCCCGTCGTCCCTGTCGTCCGCGTCGCCCCCGGGCTCACCGCAGCACCGCCTCGTGCGCGACGACGCCGCCGGAGAGGCGCACCTCGCGGTCGGCGCGCGCCGCGACGGCGTTGTCGTGGGTGACGAGCAGCAGCCCGCCCCCGCGGCGGGCGACGGAGACGAGCAGGTCGAGCACCTGCCGGCCGCCCTCCGGGTCGAGGCTCGCCACGGGCTCGTCGGCGAGCACGAGCCGCGGCTGGGCCACCAGCGCTCGCGCGACGGCCGCCCGCTGCGCCTGCCCGCCTGAGAGCCCGGCCGGGACGGCGTCGCCGAGCCCCTCGAGCCCGACGAGGGCGAGGGCCTCGCGCGCGGCCGTGCGCGCGGGCTCCAGCGCCGAGCCCTCGAGGAGGAGCGGCAGCGCCACGTCGTCGACGAGGGGCAGGTCGGGCACGAGCTGGCCGTACTGGAGCACGATGCCGACGCCCCGGCGCCGCAGGGCGGCGCGCGGCGCCTCGCCGAGGCCCGCGAGGTCCTGGCCCAGCAGCCGCACGCGGCCCGCCTGCGGCGCCAGCAGGCCCGCCGCGACGTGCAGCAGCGTGGACTTGCCGCCGCCGCTCGGTCCTGTGAGCGCGACGACCTCGCCGGGCGCGACCGCGAGGGAGACCCCGCGCAGCGCCGGCGTGCGGGCGTAGGCGTGCGCGACGGCGTCGAGCACCACGAGCGGCCCCGCGCCCGCGGGCGGGGCGGCACCGGGCGAGGTCTCGGCGGGCTGGCGGTCGGCGGGCTCGCTCATCGGGGCGCCTCCGGGGTCGTCGCGGTGGTGTCGCCGGTCGTCGGGTCGCCGGTCGTCGGGTCGCCGGTCGTCGGGTCGCCCGGTGCGAGGGCGGCAGCCGCCTCGTCGAGCCAGCGCAGGTCGGCGTCGAGGTGCAGGAGGGCGTGCCGCCGGGCCAGGCGCAGAGCGACGTCGTCACCACCGGGCTCGGAGAGCTCGCGCATGCGCCGCAGGTGGTGCGTGCGCTGGCGCGCCAGCACCTCCTGCGCCGTCCGCGCGCCCACGGGGGCGCGCAGGGCGACGACGGCCTTGCGGACCACGTCCTCCGGCCCGGTGCCCGCCGGCGCGGCGGGCTCCTCGAGCCACCGGTCGAGCCGCTCGCGGCCCGTCGCCGTGACGGCGTAGACGGTGCGCTCGGGGCCGCCGTCGCTGCGGGTCTCGACGACCTCGACGAGGCCGTCGCGCACCATCCGCCCGAGCGTCGCGTACACCTGCCCGAAGGCCAGGGGGCGCGCGTCGGGGAACCAGGCGTCGTGCGCCTTCTTCACCTCGTAGCCGTGCGCCGGGCCCGCGAGCAGCAGGGCGAGGTGCAGCTCCACCATGGACACGCGCCCAGGATGCACCACGTACCTGTACGGGGTGAGTAGTCGGTCAGGGCGCGTCGTCGACCGCGAGCAGGAGTCGTCCCCGGGGCGCGCGGCAGGATGCGCTCGTGGACCGCTGGTGGGCGTGGGCGCTCGTCGGCGCGGTGGCCGGGCTGCTCCTCGCCTGGGGCGCGCTCGCGGCGGCGCTGTGGCGCACCCGCACGGACGCCGTCTCCCTGCGCGGGGTGCTGCGCCTGCTGCCCGACGTGGTCCGGCTCGTGCGGCGCCTGGCGGCGGACCGGTCGCTGCCCCGCGGCGTGCGCGTCCGCCTCGTCCTGCTGCTGGCCTACCTGGCCTCGCCCGTCGACCTCGTGCCCGACGTCGTCCCCGTCCTGGGGTGGGCCGACGACGCGCTCGTCGTCCTCCTCGTGCTCCGGTCGGTGGTGCGCCGCGCCGGTGACGACGCCCTGGCCCGCCACTGGCCGGGGACGCCCGACGGGCTCGCCGCCCTCCGGCTGCTCGTCGCGCCCTGCGGGGGCCGGGCAGCGCACCGGGGCGAGCGCCGGCGGGCCGGCTGACGCTCAGCGCCGCACGGGCTCCAGCACGTCGAGCCCGACGTACGGGCGCAGCGCCGCGGGCACCACGACCGACCCGTCCTCGCGCTGGTGGTTCTCGAGGATCGCGACGAGCCACCGCGTCGTCGCGAGCGTGCCGTTGAGGGTCGCGACCGGCGTCGTCGACCCCTCGGCCGTGCGCTCGCGGATGCCGAGGCGGCGCGCCTGGAAGGTCGTGCAGCTCGACGTCGAGGTGAGCTCCCGGTGGCGGCCCTGCGTGGGCACCCACGCCTCGCAGTCGTACTTGCGGGCGGCGCTCGTGCCGAGGTCGCCGGCCGCGACGTCGATGACGCGGTAGGGCACCTCGACGGCGTCGAGCACCTCCCGCTCCCACGCGAGGAGCCGCTGGTGCTCGGCGTCGGCCTCCGCGGCCGGCACGTAGCTGAACATCTCCACCTTGGTGAACTGGTGGACGCGGATGATGCCGCGGGTGTCCTTGCCGTGGCTGCCCGCCTCGCGGCGGTAGCAGGTGGACCAGCCCGCGTAGCGCAGCGGGCCGCCGCGCAGGTCGAGGATCTCGTCGGCGTGGAAGCCCGCCAGGGGCACCTCTGAGGTGCCGACGAGGTAGAGGTCGTCGGCGTCGAGCCGGTAGACCTCCTCGGCGTGGGCGCCGAGGAACCCGGTGCCGCCCATCATCTGCGGCGTCACGAGCGTCGGCGGGACGACGGGCACGAAGCCCCACTCGACGGCGCGGGCCATCGCGTACTGCATGAGCCCCAGCTCGAGGCGCGCCCCGGCGCCGGTGAGGAAGGAGAAGCGCGCGCCCGACACCTTGGCGCCGCGCCCCATGTCGATGGCGCCGAGCAGCTCGCCGAGCTCGAGGTGGTCGCGGGGCTCGAAGCCCTCCGCGGCGAAGTCGCGCGGCGTCCCGACCTCCTCGAGGACGACGTAGTCGTCCTCGCCGCCCGGGGGCACGCCGTCGGCCACGAGGTTCGGCACCGAGCGCAGGAGCTCCTCGACCTCGGCCTCCGCCTCGGCGGCCGCGGCCTGGAGCTGCTTGACCTGCGCCGAGAGGCCCTTCGCCGCGGCGACGAGCGCCTGCTTGTCCTCGCCCGAGGCCTGCGCGACCCGCTTGCCGTGCGCCTTCTGCTCCGCGCGCACCCGCTCGAAGTCCGAGAGGGCGGTGCGACGGCGCTCGTCGGCGGCCAGCACGGCGTCGACGACGCCCTCGTCCTCGCCCCGCAGGCGCTGGCTCGCGCGGACGGCGTCGGGCGAGTCGCGGAGGGCGCGCAGGTCGATCACGCCGCGAGGCTACCGGCGCCTCCCTCCGCGCCCGCTCCCGCAGCCCGAGCGACCCGGACGGCGGCGCCCCCGGCGCCGCTCCTGCCGACGAGCGCCGTCCCCACTACGTTCTGCCCATGATCTCCGGTGCAGCGCCCGTGGCCGTCGGGACGGGGAGGCTCCCCCTGGACAGCGTGCAGCTGGGGCTGCTGGGCCTCGGCGTCCTCCTCCTCGTGGTCCTGCTCACGGTGCTCGTGCGCCCCAAGGGCCGCCCGCCCGTGCCGGCGGTGCGCCGCGACGCCACGGCCGGCCTGCGCGACCCCGACGAGGACTACCGGCACGTGCCGGGGCAGCTGGACTCCCGCGGCCCCCGGGTCGTCGTCGTCGTCCAGCCGGTGAAGTTCCCCGAGGGCTCCCCCGCCCGCCGCGCCGTCGAGCGGGCCCTCGCCGAGGAGGGCTGGCCGGCCCCCCGGTGGATCGAGACGTCGGCGGACGACCCGGGGTTCGGCATGGCCCGGCGGGCGGCCGAGCTCGACCCCGAGCTCGTGCTCGTCATGGGCGGCGACGGCACGGTGCGCTCCGTCGGCGCGGGGCTCGCGGGCACCGGCGTCCCCCTCGGCCTCCTGCCCGGCGGCACGGGCAACCTCTTCGCCCGCCAGCTCAAGCTCGAGCTCGGCGACGTCGCCGCCGCCACGCGGGACGCGCTGCGCGGCAAGGACAAGCGGGTGGACGTCGGGCGCGTCAGCCTCGACGGCGGCGAGGAGCAGGTCTTCCTCGTCATGGCCGGCGTCGGCTTCGACGCGCAGATGATGGCCGGCGCCCCCGCCGCCATCAAGGACCGGGTGGGGCCGCTGGCCTACGTCGTCTCCGGGCTGCGCCGCCTGCGGGGCGAGAGCCTGCGGGTGTCGATCGCGGTGGACGACCAGCCGCCCGTCACGAGCCGCGTGCGCATGGCCGTCGTCGGCAACTGCGGCACCCTCATCGGCGGGATCGTCCTCATCCCCGACGCCGAGGTCGACGACGGCCACCTCGACGTCCTCACCCTCTCCCCCAACGGCATCCTCGACTGGCTGCGCGTCGGCCTCCGCCTGCTCACGCGGCGCCGCGACAAGGACGAGCAGATCGCGGAGCGCCAGGCGGTCCGCGTCGTCCTCCGCTGCGAGGAGCCGCAGCCGGCGCAGATGGACGGCGACGTCGTCGGGTCCTTCACCGAGCTGAGCATGCGGGTCGACCCGGGCGTGCTCGTCATCCGGACGCCCGAGGGCCGGGTGCCGCGGCGGGCCGAGCGCCTCGCCGACGCGCTGCGGCGCGCCTGAGCGCGCCCCCGCCCGCCGGTGCGGGGGCGGACGGTCAGCCGGCCAGGCGGCACCAGACGGTCGTGCCCGGCCCGGACGCCGGGTGCTCGACGCCCCAGGCGGCCGCGAGCATCTCGACGAGGGCCAGGCCGCGGCCGCCGAGGGCGTCGTCGTCGGCGTCGCGCACGGCCGGCGCTCCCGTGCCGTGGTCGGTGACCCGGAGGACGAAGGTCGCCCGACCGCCGTGCGCGCCGCCCTGCAGGTCGTCGGGGGCGACGTCGGTGGCGTCCTCGGCCTCCTGCACCTCGACGCGCACCGGGGGCCGGCCGTGCTGGTAGGCGTTGCCGACGAGCTCGCTCGTCACCAGCTCGACGGCGAAGCGGCCGTCCTCCCCCATCCCGCTGCGGGCGCAGTGCTCGAGCACCCAGTGCCGGGCGCGCGGCACCTGGGACGGGTCGTCGCCCAGGTCGAGGACGGGCACGAGCGCCTCCCGGCTCGGGGCCGCACGGGGCGGCGGTCCGCCGGGGGACGCCGTCCGCCCGGCCTGTCGTGACTCTCCGCGACCCTAGTGGACGGAACGTGACATAGCGGCACCGAGGCGCCGTCGCACCCGCACGACCGCGTCCTCCACGGCGAGACGCGCCATGGCCGCCCGCGGGGCCGTCGCCATGAGCACCAGCTCCTCGCGGCGCGTCGTCGCCCCGTCGAGGAAGCGCAGCACGCGGTCCGGGGGGTTGGCGGCGAAGAGCCGCGCGAAGAAGGCCGGTCCGTCGAGGGCCCTCGTGGCGAGCCCCCGCAGGACGAGGGCGTCCATCCACCGGTGCCGCCGCGGGTACGCCGCCGGCGGCAGGGGGTCGCGTCCCTCCAGCAGGGCGGCCGCGACGGCCGCGCCCTGCCGCTGCAGCGCCGAGAACGTGTAGCCCGTCGACGCGCGGGTGGCCCCGCCCGCGGTGCCCAGGCGCCGCACCCGGGCGCCCGCGCGGGAGGTGCGCACGTCGTCGGCCATCGGGATGGAGCCCTGCTCGACGGCGTCCACGGCGACGACCTCGACGAGGCGCTCGTCCCCGTCCGCGCGGCCGCCCGGCTCCGTCCTGCCCGGCTCCGTCCTGTGCGGCCCTCTCCCCTGCGGGTCCGGCCCCTGCGGGTCCGGCCCGTGCAGGTCGGGCCGCAGCCCGAGCAGCCGCCGGTAGGCCGCGAGCCCGCGGGCGTAGCCGTCGTCGTCGAGCACCGCCGGGGAGAACTCCGTGTACTCCACGAGGGCGGTCCGGCCGTCGAGCGGCAGGCAGTAGCCGAAGGACAGTCCGACGGCGGGCTGGGGCGTGCGGAAGTCCATGAGGACGGGCAGGTCCGGGTCGAACGGCGGGGGCGCGGCGGGATCGGTGCGCACGAGCTCGCCGCGGAAGTGCTGCAGCAGGGCGGTCCGCGCGGGACGGACGGGCGCGCACGGGCGGCTGTCGAGCACCCAGGCGGCCTCCAGGTCGCCGCCGGGCGTGCGCACGAGCGCGCGCTCGGCGCCGTCCTCCACGGCGGTGGCCCCCGGGCGGCGCAGGATCTCCAGGCGGCCGGAGCGCTGGGCGCGCGCCGCGTCGGCGTCCACGAGCGCGTAGTAGTCCTCGCCCCGGAGCATCCGGTAGCGCAGGGGCCGCACGTCGAGGGCGAGGCGGGCGCCGGGCGCCAGCACCTCGACCGCCCGCCAGCTGCGGACCACCGCCGGCGCCGCTGCGGGCGCGGGCTCCCAGGAGCACCACGTGCGGTCGCGGGGCCGCTCGCCGTCGGGGCCGGGCCGCAGGCGCTCGACGTCGTCGACGAGGGCGACGCGCAGCGGGGTCGGCCGCGCGGGGCCGCGCAGGAGGCCGAGGGCGAGGTGGTGCAGGGCCACGAGCCCGGCCCCGCCGGCGCCCACGACGGCGACGTCGACGCCCTCGGTCGGGACGTCGGCCGGCCGGTCGCTCACCCGACCATCGTGGCCCACGCCCGGGCTGCCCACGCGCAGCGGCGGCCGGGGCGAGGGACGCCTCCCTCTCCCCGGCCGCCGGTGCGCTCCGCGGCGCGTGCCCGTCGCGCGCGTCAGGCGTCGCAGACGAGCCCGTCGCGCAGCACCTGCGCGTTCTCCCGCATGGCGCTCACGTAGTCGGGCTCGACCGACGTCTCGAGCGGCGACAGCACCGCGGTGGCGACCCCGGCCTCGTCGGCCAGCACCTGCGCGACGCCGGTGCTGGTGACGTCGTCGAAGAAGACCGTCTCGACGCCGGCCTCGCGCACCGTCGCGGCGACGTCGCGCAGCCGGGCGGGCGTGGGCTCGACGTCCGGGTCGATCCCGGTGATGCCGGTCTGCTCGAGCCCGTACCGGTCGGCCAGGTAGCCGAAGGCCTCGTGCGCGGTGACGAGGACGGCCCCGCGGCACGGCGCCAGCTGCTCCGCCAGGTCGGTGTCGAGGGCGTGCAGCTCCTCGACGTAGGCGTCGGCCCGCTGCCCGTAGGCGTCGGCCGCGTCCGGGTCGAGCTCCGCGAGCTGCGCCGCGACGCGTTCCGCCACGTCCGCCATGAGCGCGGGGTCGAGCCAGACGTGCGGGTCCTCGGGGCTGGCCCCCTCGACGCCCATGAGGTCGAGCGACGGCCCCTCGCGCAGCGCCACCGCCTCGTCGACCGAGGGCGCCAGCCCTGCCGCGAAGACCGCGAGGTCGGCGTCGACGACGCCGCCCACCTGCTCCCCGGTCAGCTCGGCGGCGTGGGCGTCGGCGCCCGGGGGTGTCGCCCCCGTGGCGTCGACGGCGTCGCCCCCCACCCGCTCGACCACCTCGAGGAAGGCCGGCGGTGAGGCCACCACGTCGAGCCGGCCGTCGTCACCCGCGGCCGACGGCGAGCCGCACCCCGCGAGCGCGGCCGCGAGGGCGAGCCCGACGGGCGCCGCCGCGGCGGCGGGGAGCCCCCGCCGCCGCAGCGGGGAGCTCATCGCGAGGACTCCTCGGTGGCCCCGCCCTCGTGGTCCTCGCCCTCGTGGTCGTGGCCCTCGTGGTCGTGGCCCTCGTGGTCGTGGCCCTCGTGGTCGCCGCTGCCGTACTCGGTCGAGCCCTCGGTCACGGCCCCGGAGGCGACGACGATCTCGTCGGGGACCTCGTCGAGCGTCGCCGAGGCGAAGACCTCGCCGGTCTCGACGTCGACGGCGTGCACCTCGCGGGTGGCCGGCTCGGTCACGTACGCGGTGCCCTCGTGCACGCGCAGCGCCGGGCGGGGCTCCTGCCAGTCCTCGGGCTCCGTCCACGGCTCGACGACCGGGATCGAGCGCACGAGCTCGGCGGAGTCCGGGTCGACGACGTGCAGGTTCCCGTCGGTGCCGAGGACGAGCGCCTCGCCGTCCTCGCCCCGACCCAGCGAGCGGAACGTGTAGGACGACGGCAGGTCCACGAGGCGCAGCTCGGCGGTGGCCGTGTCGGTCAGCGAGACCGTCTGCGTGGCCTCGGGGGTCTCGGGCTCGGCGATGCGCTTGTAGTCGCCGAGGACGACGGTGGAGGCGTCGCTGCCGGCCTGGTTGCCGATGCGGCCGTAGGCGTCGGGCGCCTGGACCTTGGTCAGCGTGTCGCCGTCGACGACGACCACGCCGTCCTCGCAGCCGACGACGGCCCGCTCCTCGGCGGCCGTCGCCTCGCCGTGGACGCCGGGGCACTCGTCCGTGCGGGCGATCTCCTCGCCGTCGGGGCCCCGGAGGACGACGGTCGAGCGCGCGTCCTCCGTGCCCTCCGTGGTGACGGCGCGGCCGTCGGCCATCTCGACGGCGACGCCGTGGTGCGCGGCGGGCGCCTCGATGACGCGCGCCTCGGGGGACTCCTCGGCGACGGCCGCGGTGTCGATGATCGTCGAGATGCCGGTGCCGTCGTCGAAGAGGGCCGTGCGACCGGCGTGCACGACGACGTGGGCCGGCTTCTCGGCCGGGTGGACGACGTCGGTGAGCACCGGGTCGGCCGTGTAGTAGTGGTTGTGGTCGCCGTGCGGCTCCGCCCAGGTGCCCGCGTCGAGCACCTGGAAGCCGCCGGTCGTCGAGACGAGGACGTGGCGCCCGTCGCCCGCGGCGTTGAGCCGGTTGTACCCCTCGAGCTCGAGGTCCGCGACGGGCTCCAGGGTGGTGGCGTCGAGGACGACCATGCCGTGGTCCTGCGCGGTGATGACGAGGCGCGGGGTGTCCGTCGCGGCCTCGCTGGGCGGCGCGGTCGTCGCGGTCCCCGAGGCGGTGGCGGAGGACGAGGGCGCGGCGCTCGAGCCGGCGGAGGCGTCGGTGGAGCCCGACGAGCCGCCGCAGCCGGCCAGGGCCAGGGCCAGGGCGGCGCCGCCGCCCAGGGCGGGGAGCCGCAGGCCGTGTCGGGGGCCGCGTCGATGGCCACGACGGGCGGCGGGCAGGGCGAGCAGGTGCGGTGCGGTCATCAGCGGGTCCGGACCGGGGGGCGCCCGGTCCCTCCTCTCCCTCGGGTGACGACGGACGGGCGTCCGACGACGGAGTCCTCCCCCGTCGCCCGCGGACGCTCTGTCCGTGGCGACGTAGTGAGAACGGTTATTGCTAACCTACATGACGCCCAGCACCTCCTCCGCCCTCGGGAGCACTCCATGAGCACTCGCGGCCCCGCCCGCCCGTCCTGCAGCGCACGGCCGCGGTGACCGCCGTCACCGGCACCGCCCGCCTCGCCGACGTCCCCCTGCGCTGGGTCCTCGTCGCCCCCGACGAGCACGGGGTGCTCCACCGCCTCGGCCGGGTCGTGCGGGGCACGCCCGGTGGCGTGCTCGTGCACCTGCGGTCCGTCCCGCCGACGGCCGCGGGCGCGCAGCTCGGGGTCTCCCCGCGCACCTGCCCGGGAGGGTGCCCGGGCGAGCTCCTGTGGTTCGGCGGCCTCAGCGCCTCCGACGTCGCCGTCGCCGAGGCCTGGATCGCCTCGGGGACGCCCGAGCCCCCCGAGCCGCTCGCCTCCCGGGTCGTGGCGGTGACCCGGACCGCCTGAGCGGCGGCGAGCGGACCCACCCGGGGAGCGGGTGCGGGCTCCAGGGCCGACGCACGGCGTGCCGCCCCGCGAGGTCCGCGCCCGCCCGCACCCGCCGGCGCGGCCTCCCGTCCGGTCCGCTCGCCCGGGCGGCGGGCGCGGCCTACCGTCCCGGCGTGCCCGCCCCGCGACCGACCGCCGCCGTGGAGCCCGTGACGACGAGCGCCCCGCCCCTGCGCGGCCCCGTGCTCATGGGCCAGCGCTGGTGCGACCTCGCCTTCCTCCACTGGGCGGTGCCGCCGGAGCGCGTGCGGGCGTGGATGCCGCCGGGCGTGCGGCCCGACGTCGTCGTCGGCCCGGACGGCGAGGAGCGCACCTACGTGGCCCTCGTGCCCTTCCGCCTCGTCGGCGCCGGCGTGGGCCGCGGCCCGGCGGTGCCGTGGCTCGGCACCTTCTGGGAGACCAACGTCCGCCTGTACTCCGTGGACGCCACGGGGCGGCGCGGCGTCGTCTTCGCCAGCCTCGACGCGAGCCGGCTCGGCGTGGTCCTCGGCGCCCGCGCCGCCTTCGGGCTCCCCTACCGGTGGGCCCGCCTGCGCGGTCACGAGCGCGTGCGCGACGGCGCCCGCGAGCTGCTGTGGACGGGGACCACCCGCTGGCCCGCCCCCCGGGGCGCGCGCAGCCGGGTCGCCGTCCGCGTCGGCGAGCCGATCGCCGACGACGCCCCCGACGCCGACCTCGCCGCCTTCCTCACCGCGCGCTGGGGACTGCACACCGCCCACCTCGGCCGCACCTGGCACGTGCCGAACGAGCACGGGACGTGGTCGCTGCGCCGCGCCGAGGTGCTCGAGCTCGACGACGAGCTCCTCGGCGCCGCCGGCTTCGGCGACCTCGCCCGGCGCCCGCCCGACCACGTCGCCTTCGCCGGCGGCACGACCGTCCGCTTCGGCCTGCCGGGCAGCGCACAGGCGCCGCGCCGCTGACGCGCGCCCGCGCCGTCCGCGGGTCCCACCCCACCTGCCAGACTCGCCGCGCGTGAGCAGCCCCCAGCCGCGACCGGCCGACGGCGCGGAGCCCCTGACCCGCGGCCAGCGCCTCGACCGCCTGCCCTTCACGCGCCAGCACGGCCGCCTGCTCGGGGGGTCGGGGGTCGGCTGGGCGCTCGACGCGATGGACGTCGGGCTCATCAGCTTCGTCATCGCCGCGCTGACGGTGCAGTGGCAGCTCGGGGACCTCGAGCGCTCGCTCCTGGGGTCCGTCGGCTTCGCCGGCATGGCCGTCGGCGCGACCCTCGGGGGCCTGCTCGCCGACCGCGTCGGGCGGCGCCAGGTCTTCGCCCTGACGCTGCTCGTCTACGGGGCGGCGACGGGCGCCTCGGCGCTGGTCGGCGGGCTCGCCGCGCTCCTCGCGCTGCGCTTCGTCGTCGGGCTCGGCCTCGGCGCCGAGCTCCCCGTCGCATCGACGCTCGTCAGCGAGTACGCCCCGGCGCGGCTCCGCGGCCGCGTCGTCGTCGCCCTCGAGGCCTTCTGGGCGGTGGGCTGGACGGCCGCCGCGCTCATCGGCTTCTTCGTCGTCGGCGCGTCCGACGACGGCTGGCGGTGGGCCTTCGCCCTCGGCGCCGTGCCGGCGCTCTACGCCGTCGTCGTCCGCCGCGGGCTGCCCGAGTCCGTGCGCTTCCTCGAGGGGCGCGGCCGCGGCGACGAGGCCGAGGCCGCGGTGCGGCGCTTCGAGCGGTCGGCGGGGGTCGAGACGCCGTCCACGCCCGACGCGCGGCGCACCCGCGAGGCCCCGGCGCCGCCGCGCGCCGGCTACCGCGACCTCTGGGCCCCGGGGCTGCGCGGGCGCACGGCCGCCCTGTGGGCGGTCTGGTTCTGCGTCAACTTCTCCTACTACGGCGCCTTCATCTGGCTGCCGTCGCTGCTCGTCGACGCCGGCTACCCGCTCGTGCGCTCCTTCGAGTACACGCTGCTCATCACGCTGGCCCAGCTGCCGGGCTACGCCGTCGCCGCCGTCCTCGTCGAGCGCTGGGGGCGCCGCCCCGTGCTGGCGACCTTCCTCGTCGGCTCCGCGGTCGGCGCGCTGCTGCTGGGCCAGGCGGGCTCCCCGACGACGATCGTCCTCGCCGGGATGCTCCTGTCCTTCTTCAACCTCGGCGCCTGGGGCGCGCTCTACGCGGTCACGCCGGAGGTCTACGGCACCGCCCTGCGCGGGACGGGGGCCGGCGCCGCCGCCGGCTTCGGCCGCCTCGCCTCGATCCTCGCCCCGCTGTCCGTCGTCCCGCTGACGGCGCTCGGCGGCACGGTCGCCGTCTTCACGGCCTTCGGGCTCGTCTTCGTCGTCGCCGCGGCCGCCTGCTGGGGGCTGCCCGAGCTGCGGGGACGCTCGCTCGAGGAGTCCGTGCGCGAGCGCGTCGACGCCTGAGCCCCTCACCGGACGGAGCGCACGGGCGACGGGGTCAGCCCGGCGAGACCTCCTCGCCCGCCTGCACCCGCAGCGCGTCCAGCACCGCGACCGCCGCCGGCGAGGGGTCGGCGCGCCCGCTGCGGTGCACCACGGAGAGCACGCGGGAGCCGGCGTCGACGGACCCCGACGTCGCCCGCGCCCCCGGGTGGGGCAGGTAGGCCAGCGCGAGCTCGGTGACGACGGCCGCGCCGAGCCCCGCGCCGACGAGCGCCAGGGTCGCCGACGCCTCGAGGCACGTGTGCTGGACGCGGGGACGGCGCTCCCCCGCCGCGGCCAGCCGGTCGAGCACGAGCCGCGCCGGCTGCCCCGGCGGACCGGCGACCCACGGCCGCCCCAGCAGCTCGTCCAGCACGTCGGGCCGCGGCCAGGCGGCGGGCACGACGACGCGGTAGGCGTCGTGCATGAGGTCCTCGACCGCCAGCCCCGGCGTGACGGGCGGGTCGTCGCCGAGCACCCGCTCGACGAGCAGGAGGTCGAGCCGACCGGCGCGCACGGCCCGCCGGCCCGTGGGCTCGTCGACCTCGACCACCTCGGGCACCACCGCCGAGCCCGCGAGGGACAGGGCGCCCACCGCCGGCGCCACGAGGCGCCGCAGGACCGTGGCGAAGCCCCCGACGCGGACGGGCCCGGACGCCGCGCCGCGCAGCGACGCCGTCTCCCGCTCGGCCAGGGCGAGGGCCTCGGCGACCTCCTCGGCCCGGTCGGCGAGGGCGTGGCCGGCGCTCGTCAGCTCGAGGGTGCGGCCCCCGCCGCGCCGCGACCGGTCGACGAGCGCGAGGCCCGCCTCCTGCTCGAGCCGGGTGACGGCCTGGGACACCGCGGACGGCGTCAGGTGCAGCGCACGCGCGGCCGGGAGGACGCCGCCGGCGCGCCGCACGGCGCGCAGGACGAGCAGGCGGCGGGGGTCCAGGCTCATGAAGCCTGACTTAACCACAGGCTGTCGAACGGTGATTTCCGTTGATGCCCCTGCGTGCCGATGATCGAGTCGTGGCACAGCACCTGCACCTCGCGCTCTCGCTCGGCGGCTACCTCGGCGGCCTCCTCGTCCTCCTCGGCTACGGCCTCACCAGCACCGGCCGCCTCTCCCCCTCCTCCCCGGCGGCCCAGGCCGTCAACACCACCGGCGCCCTCCTCCTCGTCGCCAACGGCGTCCTCCTCGCCGCGTGGGCCTCGGTCGGCGTCAACGTCGCCTGGATCGCCATGCGGCGGCCGGCGGCGACGCGGCGCCCGCGCCGGTGGTCCTGCCCGCCCAGCGCTGCTGCGGCGCGGCCGACGACGCCGCGGGGTGGACGCAGGACGAGCGGCCGCAGGACGGGTGGCCCCAGGACGACTGGGACGCCGCGGCGGAGCGGCTCACCGCCGAGTCCGGCGCGCTCGTCGGCGAGGACGTGAGCGCGGCGACATGGCCCCCCACCGCGCCGCTGCCCGTGCTCGGCGCGGACGGCCGACCGCTGGGCTGACCCGGCGCCGCGCGCCCAGGAGCCGGCGGTCAGGGTCGCCGGTCGGGCTCGCCGGAAGGGGTCGCCGGTCAGGGGTCGCCGGTCAGGGGTCGCCGGTCAGGGGTCGCCGGTCAGGGGTCGCCGGTCAGGGGTCGCCGGTCAGGCGAGCAGCTCCCCCACCGGGGCGAGGGGCAGGTCGTGCGCCTCGGCCACGCCGGCGTTGAGCACGTGGCCGGCGTTGGTCGTCATGCCGCCGGCCAGGGACGGGTCCGCGCGCAGGGCGTCGCGCCAGCCGTGGTCGGCGAGCTCGACGACGTAGGGCAGCGTCACGTTGGTCAGCGCGTACGTCGACGTGTGCGGCACGGCGCCCGGCATGTTGGCCACGCAGTAGAAGACGCTGTCGTGCACCGCGAACGTGGGGTCGTCGTGCGTCGTCGGGCGCGTGCCCTCGAAGCAGCCGCCCTGGTCGACGGCGATGTCGACGAGGACGCTGCCCGGCCGCATCCGGGCCACGAGGTCGTCGGTGACGAGCTTCGGCGCCCGGGCGCCCGGGACGAGGACGGCGCCGACGACGAGGTCCGCCTCGACGACGGCGCGCTCGAGCTCGAAGGAGTTGGACGCGACGGTGCGCAGCCGGCCGGCGTAGTGCTCGTCGAGGTGGCGCAGCTTGGCGATGTCGCGGTCGAGCAGCGTGACCTCGGCGCCCATGCCGACCGCGACGCGGGCGGCCGCCGCGCCGGAGACCCCGCCGCCGATGACGACGACGTCCGCCGCCCGCACCCCCGGCACCCCGCCCATGAGCACCCCGCGGCCGCCCTGGCTGCTCATGAGCGTGTGGGCGCCCACCTGCGGCGCGAGGCGCCCGGCGACCTCGCTCATGGGCGCGAGCAGCGGCAGCGACCGGTCGGGCAGCTGGACCGTCTCGTAGGCGATGGCCGCCGTCCCGCTCGACAGGAGGGCGTCGGTCAGCGGCCGGTCGGCCGCCAGGTGCAGGTAGGCGAAGAGGAGCAGGTCCTCGCGCAGGTAGCCGTGCTCGGACTCGACGGGCTCCTTGACCTTGAGCACGAGCTGGGCCGACCAGGCGTCCTCGGCCGCCGGGACGACGCGGGCGCCGGCGTCGGCGTAGGCGGCGTCGGGGATCGACGACCCCTCGCCCGCACCGGCCTCGACGAGCACCTCGTGCCCGCGCCCGACGAGCTCGTGGACGCCGCTGGGCGTGGCCGCCACCCGCAGCTCGCGGTTCTTGACCTCACGGGGGATGCCGACCTGCACAGCGCACGCTCCTCGACCTCACGACCGGTCCGGCCCCTGGTGGGCCGCCCCGGTGCACCGGGACCGCAGCGACCCCGAGGGCGTCCATCGTGGCAGCATGTTCGACGTCTCGGCGGGGAGCCGAACCAGATGAGCGGAGAGGCCCTCATGGCCGCACGACCTCCGACGCACGGGCGTCGGCGCAGCCCCGTGGCGAACGCCGTTCGGGACCACCTCGACGACGTCGACGCCGAGGTGGTGCGCCTGCTCCTCGCGGACGCCCGCACGCCCAACAACGCGGTCGCCCGCGCGGTCGGCGTCGCGCCGTCCACGGCCCTCGCCCGCACCGCGGCGCTGCGCGAGCGCGGCGTCCTCACCGGCGCCCGCGCGGAGGTCGACCCCGGCCGCGTGGGCCTCGGGCTGCGGGCGCTCGTGTCCGTCCGCCTCGGCACGCACGACGCGGCGGACATGCAGGCCTTCGTCGCCCGGCTGCAGGCGCTGCCCGGGGTCGTCGACGTCTTCTTCCTCGCCGGGAGGGACGACTACCTCGTCCACCTCGTCGCGCCGAGCTCGGACGCGCTGCGCGAGCTCGTGCTCGAGCACCTCTCCAGCCACCCGCTCGTCCAGCACACCGAGACCTCGCTCGTCTTCGAGCACCGGGCGGGGACCGACGTCCTCGGGCTGGGGGCGGCCGCCCCGCACGCGCGCTGACGCAGGGGCGACCGCCGCGGCTCAGCGCGCGGCCGGGGGCGCCGAGCTCTCGCGGACGACGAGCCGGTGCGGCGCCACGACCTCGCGCGGGGGCAGGTCGGGGTCGGCCAGGCGCTCGACGAGGAGCCTGAGCGCGGCCTCGGCGACGGCGGCGCGGTCCAGGGCGACGGTCGTGAGGGTCGGCGTGCAGTAGGCGCTCTCGGGGACGTCGTCGATGCCGACGACGGCGACGTCCTCGGGCACCCGGACGCCGTGGCGGCGCAGGCCGCGGAGGAGGCCCATCGCGAGGACGTCGTTCATGGCGAGGACCCCGTCGACGGGGACGCCGTCGCGCCGGAGGGCGACGAGCCGGTCGGCCGCCGCCTCGCCGTCCTCACGGGTCCAGTCCTCGACGCGCAGGAGGAGCTCGTCGCCGCACGGGAGCCCGGCGGCGGCGAGCGCCGCCCGGTAGCCCCGCAGCCGCTGGCTGGCGGTGTCGTGCAGCGTGGGCTTGAGCCCGAGGGCGGCGACGCAGCGCCGGCCCGTGGCCACGAGGTGCTCGGTCCCCTCGGTCCCCACCGCCACGCCGTCGATGCTCACGCGGTCGGCCTCGACGCCGACGGCGTGCTCGCCGAGGAGGACCAGGGGGGTGTGCGGGACGGAGACGAGCTCCTCGGGCGGCATCTCGAGCGGGGAGAAGACGAGCCCGTCGGCGAAGCGGGTCGGCAGGCCGGCCGCCACCTCGCGCTCCCGCTCCAGGTCGGCGTCGGTCTGCTCGACCACCACGGTGAGCCCGTGGCGGCGCGCCGCCCGCACGACCTGGCTCGACAGCTCGGCGAAGTACGGCATCTCGATGCCGGGGACGGCCAGGGTCACCATGCCGGTGCGCCCCTGCCGCAGCTGGCGCCCCGCCGCCTGCGGCCGGTAGCCGAGCGCGTCGATCTGGCGCTGCACGCGCTCGCGCGTCTCCGGGGTCACGCGGGCGTAGCCGTTGACGACGTTGGAGACGGTCTTCGGGGACACGCCGGCGGCCAGCGCGACGTCGCGCACGGTCGTCGGTCGTCGGGCGGCCACGAGGCGGATCATGCCCGACGGCGCGCCCGCGCCCACCCGCGGCGCGGATGTCGAGACAGCCGCACCCTTGACAGCCGAGGCGCTCGTGACGCAGGCTCCCTCCACCTTTTACATCGTTGTAGAGGCAAGGGAGCCACGACCCATGACGATGGACCCGGCACGACGGCGCGGCCTCAGCCGCCGCTCCTTCCTCAGAGCCTCCGCCGCGGGAGCAGGCGCCCTCGGTGCGACCTCGCTCGCGGGCTGCGGCGGCGTCGCCGCGGGCGGGGGACCGCAGCTGGCCTACTGGAACTTCTTCACCGGCGGCGACGGCGGCCGCATGGTCGACCTCATCGACTCCTACCGCGCCGAGGCGCCGGACGTCGACGTGACGGCGACCACGCTGGAGTGGGGCTCGCCGTACTACACGAAGCTGGCGATGGCGGTCGAGGGCGGCCGCGGCCCCGACCTCGCGACGCTGCACGCCTCGCGCCTGGAGACCTTCGGCCTCAACCTCGTCGACTCCTGGGACCTCGGGGAGCTCGAGGCCCGCGGCGTCACGCTGGACCAGTTCCCCCAGCCCGCGCTCGAGCGGGTCACCCTGGACGGCGAGCTCAAGGCGCTCCCCCTGGACACCCACCCCCTGGTGCTCTTCTACAACACCCGCATCTGCGAGGAGGCCGGCCTGCTCGCGAGCGACGGCTCGCTCGCGCCGCTGGACAGCGCCGAGGCCTTCCTCGACGCCGGCCGCCGGGCCGCGGAGGTCACGGGCGACAACGGGATCGCCTACGGCACGAACGACGCCCTGGCCTCCTTCATGCTCTTCTGGTCGGTCTTCAACCAGCTGGGCGGCCAGATGGTCTTCCCCGACGGCAGCGCGAGCACGAGCGTCGAGGTCGACCGCGACGCGATGGTCAGCGCGATGGACTTCATCGCCACGATGTGCGACGACACCATCGCCTCGCGCTCGCAGGACGGCGCCGGTGCCCCCGCCGCCTTCGCCAGCGAGCAGGCGGGCTTCCTGCTCATCGGGCCCTGGGAGGTGGCGACGGCGCAGACCGCCGGCATCCCCTTCTCCATGACGCAGTTCCCGGCGCTCTACGGCGACACGGCGTACTGCCGCGCCGACAGCCACAGCTTCGTCCTGCCGACGCAGGCGAGCACCGACCCGGAGACGCGGGGCCTCGCCTACGACATGGCGGTCGCCCTGCTGCGCAACAGCCTGTCCTGGGCCGAGGGCGGCCACATCCCGGCGCTCTCCGAGGTGGCCGAGAGCCCGGAGTACCTCGCGCTCGACCCCCAGTCGAACTACCGCGGCGCCGCCGACGTGGCGGCGTTCGACCCGGAGATCTACTTCGCCGGGTCCGGGTCGACCTTCATGTCACGGGCCGGCCAGTCGCTGCAGGGCGTCGGCACCGGCGCCCTGACGCCCGAGCAGGGCGCGGACGACCTCATCGGCTGGATCGACGACCAGCTCGCCCTCGGGAGCCCCCTGTGAGCGCCGTCGGCAGCACCCCGCAGAGCACGGTCCCCGCTCCCGCCGCCGAGGTCGACCGCGACGCCCCCGGGCGCCGTCGCGAGGGCCGGTCCCTGACGTCGATCCGGGGCGGTCTCTGGTTCGTCGCCCCCTTCCTCGTCGTCTACGCGCTCTTCACGCTCGTCCCGATCCTCTACGGGCTCTTCCTCAGCTTCTTCGACACGAGCCTCGTGGGCACCAGCTCCTCCTTCGTCGGCTTCGACAACTACGCCCGCCTCCTCGGTGACGCCCAGGTCTGGCGGACCCTCGGCATCACCCTGCTCTTCACGCTGCTCAGCACCGTCCCGCTCGTCGCGGTCTCGCTGGTGATGGCGCTGCTCGTGCACTCCGGGACCCGCGGGCAGTGGTTCTGGCGCTTCGCCTACTTCGCGCCCTTCCTGCTGCCCGTCGCCACGGTCACGCTCATCTGGCAGTGGCTGTTCCAGGGCGACTTCGGCCTGCTCAACGGCCTGCTCCGGGGCCTCGGGCTGCCGGCCGTCGGCTGGCTCTCCGACCCCGACTGGGGTCTCTGGTCGGTCGTCATCCTCACCGTCTGGTGGACGGTCGGCTTCAACTTCCTGCTGTACCTCGCGGCGCTGCAGGGCATCCCGCAGACCGTGTACGAGGCCGCGGCCATCGACGGCGCGGGCGGCTGGCGCCGGCTGCTCTCCATCACGCTGCCGCTGCTCAAGGTGACGACCGGGCTCGTCCTGACGCTGCAGGTCCTCGCCTCGCTCAAGCTCTTCGACCAGGCCTACATCCTCTACGTCGGCAGCGGCGGTCCCGGCGGCGTCGCGCAGCCGATCCTGCAGTACGTCTACGACACCGGCTTCGTCAACTACCGGCTCGGCTACGCGTCGGCCATCTCGTACATGTTCTTCGCCCTCATCATCGTCGTGTCCCTGGCCCAGGCCTGGATCAGCAGCAGGAGGAGGTCCTGATGGCCACGGTCACGGAGGGCAGGGACGTCGCGCGTCCCGACGGCGCCCCGCCGAAGCAGCGGCGCTCCCGCGAGGGGGCGGTCTCGCAGGCCCAGCGCGCGTCGATCGTCACGCGGGCCGCCATCGCCACGGCGCTCACCGTGCTCGCGGTGCTCTGGCTGGCCCCGCTGGCCTGGGCCCTCGTCACCTCCCTCAAGCGGGAGGCCGACACGACCACGGTGCCGCTCGAGGTGGTGCCCGAGGCCGGCTTCACGCTCGAGGCCTACACCCGGGTGCTCAGCAACGACAACATCATCACGTGGTTCGTCAACAGCACCGTGGTGACGGTCGTGGTGACCGTGCTCACCCTGGCGCTGTCGACGACGGCGGCCTACGGCTTCTCCCGCACGAAGTTCCGCGGCCGCAAGGTCCTGTTCGCCCTCACGATCGCGGGCATCATGGTCCCGCCGCAGATCCTCATCGTGCCGCTGTACGAGCAGGTCACGGCCATGGGTCTGGCGGACACCTACGCGGGCATCATCCTCCCGCAGCTCGTCGTGCCCGCCATGGTGTTCATCCTCAAGAAGTTCTTCGACGGCATCCCGAGCGAGCTCGAGGAGGCCGCGCGGGTCGACGGCGCCAGCGCCCTCCGCATCTTCTGGCAGGTCGTCATGCCGCTGTCGCGCTCGATCGTCGCGGCCGTCGGGATCTTCGTGTTCATCGGCGCCTGGAACAACTTCCTCTGGCCCTTCATCATCATCAGCGACCCCGACCTCATGACCCTGCCCGTCGGCCTCGTGCAGGTGCGCTCGAGCTTCGGCATCCAGTACGCGCAGGTCATGGCGTCGGCGCTGCTCGCCGGGCTCCCCCTCATCATCATCTTCATGCTGTTCCAGCGGCAGATCGTGCGCGGCGTCGCCACGACCGGCCTCGGGGGGCAGTGACGCCCGGCCGGCACCGCCCCCGACCTCCCCGCACCACCCACCGGAAGGACACCCGTGCCGCACGCACGCCTCACCCTCGACCCCGACTTCACCGTGGGCCCCGTCCCCCGTCGCCTGTTCGGCTCGTTCGCCGAGCACATGGGCCGCTGCGTCTACACGGGCATCTTCGAGCCCGACCACCCGACGGCGGACGCCGACGGCCTGCGCCAGGACGTGCTCGAGCTGACCCGCGAGGTCGGCCCCACGGTCGTGCGCTACCCCGGCGGCAACTTCGTCTCCGGCTACGACTGGGAGGACGGCGTCGGCCCCCGCGACGCCCGACCCCGCCGGCTCGACCGCGCGTGGCGGACGATCGAGACCAACCAGTTCGGCCTCGACGAGTTCGCCACGTGGGCCGAGAAGGTCGGCACCGAGGTGATGATGGCCGTCAACCTCGGTACCCGCGGCATGCAGGAGGCCTGCGACCTCCTCGAGTACGCCAACCACGCCTCGGGCACGCGCCTGTCGGACCTGCGCCGCAGCCACGGCCGCCAGGACCCCTACGGCTTCCGGCTGTGGTGCCTCGGCAACGAGATGGACGGCCCCTGGCAGACCGGCCACAAGACGGCGCACGAGTACGGCCGCCTGGCCGCCGAGACGGCGCGGGCGATGCGCACGGTCGACCCGAGCATCGAGCTCGTCGCCTGCGGCAGCTCGAGCCGGGCGATGCCGACCTTCGGGGAGTGGGAGCGCGTCGTCCTCGAGCACACCTACGACGACGTCGACTTCATCTCGGCGCACGCCTACTACGAGGAGAAGGACCCGGCAGCGGGGGAAGGC
The DNA here is from genome assembly GCF_013004605.1 of Pseudokineococcus marinus. GTDB lineage: Bacteria > Actinomycetota > Actinomycetes > Actinomycetales > Quadrisphaeraceae > Pseudokineococcus > Pseudokineococcus marinus. The sequence continues at coordinate 840 of NZ_JABEMA010000024.1, read as the reverse complement.
GAGGGCACCTACGGCGACTTCCTCGCCTCGGCGAAGGACATGGACGCCTTCATCGAGGAGGTCGTGGCCACCGCCGACGCCGTCCGGGCCCGCGGCCGCCACACGAAGCGCATCGGCATCAGCTTCGACGAGTGGAACGTCTGGTACCAGACGCGCTGGCAGAGCAGCGACCGCGCCAACGCCCGCACGGCGTGGGACGTCGCCCCCCGCGTCATCGAGGACGAGTACTCGGTCACCGACGCCGTCGTCGTCGGCACCCTGCTCAACTCGCTGCTGCGCCACGGCGACCGGGTGGCCGTCGGCTGCCAGGCCCAGCTGGTCAACGTCATCGGCCTCCTGCGCTCGGAGGAGGGCGGCCCGGCCTGGAAGCAGACCATCGCCCACCCCTTCGAGCAGATGAGGCGCCGGGCGACGGGCGAGATCCTCGACGTCCGCACGACGGGGGACCAGGTCTCCACGCAGCGCTTCGACGACGTCGACCTCGTCGACGCCGCCGCCACGTGGGACGCCGGCGCCCGCCTCGGGGACTCCGGCGAGGGCGTGCTGACGCTCTTCCTCGCCAACCGGTCGCAGGACGAGGCCGCCGACGTCGAGGTGCCCCTGCGCGCCTTCTCCGGCGAGCTGCGGGTCGCCGACGCGCAGGTGCTCGCCGCCGGTGAGGGGCAGGACCGGCACACGGCGAACACGCTCGAGGCGCCCGACGCCGTGGGCCTGCGCCCTCTGCGGGAGGTCTCGGTCGCCGACGGCGCCGCGCGGGCGACCCTGCCGCCGCTGTCCTGGGCGGTCGTGCAGCTGGCGACGGCCCGGGGCTGACCCCGCCCGGCCGCGGGGGAGCGCCCC
>NZ_JABEMA010000239.1 GCF_013004605.1 Pseudokineococcus marinus | reverse complement strand
GGGGCCGTCGTCGCCTAGGCGCTCGCGGCAGCCCACCCCGAGCGCGTCGAGCACCTCGTCGCCCTGTCCGTGCCCCACCCGCGCGCCTTCGCCGCGGGCTTGCGCGAGGACCGCGAGCAGCGGCGGCGGTCCGCCTACATCGGCCTCCTGCGGCGGCGGGGCGTCGCCGAGCGGGTGCTGCTGGCGGGCGGCGCCCGCGGCCTGCGAGCCGCCTACGCCGGCTCCGCGGTGCCCCGACCGCTCGTGGACGCCCACCTGGCGCCGCTGGCCTCGCCGGGCGCGCTGGCCGGCGCCCTCGCCTGGTACCGCGGGCTGCGGGGCCGCGACCTGGCGTCGGTCGGCCCCGTCGACGTGCCGACGACCTACCTGTGGAGCGACCGCGACGTGGCCGTCGCGCGCGGCACGGCCGGGCGCTGCGCCGAGCACGTCACCGGCCCCTTCCGCGCGCGCACCCTCGCGGGCGTCTCGCACTGGGTGCCCGAGGAGCGCCCCGACGACGTCGTGGACGCCGTACGGCAGCCCCCCGCCTGAGGGCCCCGTCGCCCCTTCCGCCCACCGCCCCGTCCCCGTCACCGGTCCGGGACGACGACGGCCGCGCACCCCGTCGGGGTGCGCGGCCGTCGTCGACCTCGGCGGGGCGTCAGGGCAGCGCCACGACCTCGGTGAGCCGGACCTCGCTGCTCTCCACGACGCGCTGCGCCACGGCGTCCCACCGGGCGAAGTGCTCCGAGCCCTGGTGGTCGACCTCGAAGGCCTCCCGCGAGGCGTACACCTCGTGGAAGTGGAAGCGCAGCGGGTCCTCGACGTCGCGGTGCACGGTGAAGGCGAGGCACCCCGGCTCGTCGCGCAGCGAGCACCGCGCGTCGTCGGCGATGGCGGCGAGGAACTCCTCGACGCACCCCTCGCGGACCTGCTGCACCGCCCACAGGACGAAGGTCCCGGGCGGGTAGGAGCCCGGCTGGTCGCCGCTCGTCAGGAGGTCCTCAGCCACGCGGCGCCCCCAGAAGGGACCGCAGGACGTAATGGAGGATCCCGCCGTGGCGGTAGTAGTCCGCCTCGCCCGGCGTGTCGATGCGCAGCCGTGCGTCGATCTCGACGGTCTGGCCGGAGTCCTTCGTCGCCGTGACGCGCAGCGTGCGCGGCGTGGTCCCCGCGTCGAGCTGGGTGACGCCGGCGACCGAGAACGTCTCCGTGCCGTCGAGCCCGAGGCTCTCGGCCGTCTGGCCGTCGGGGTACTGCAGCGGCAGCACGCCCATCCCGATGAGGTTCGAGCGGTGGATCCGCTCGTAGCTCTCGGCCAGCACGGCGCGGACGCCGAGCAGGCGCGTGCCCTTCGCCGCCCAGTCGCGGCTGGAGCCCGAGCCGTACTCCTTGCCGGCGAGGACGACGAGCGGCGTGCCGGCGGCGGCGTAGGACTGCGCGGCGTCGTAGATCGTCGTCTGCTCCCCGCCCTGCGTGAAGTCGCGGGTGAAGCCGCCCTCGACGCCGTCGAGGAGCTGGTTGCGCAGCCGGATGTTCGCGAAGGTGCCGCGGATCATCACCTCGTGGTTGCCGCGGCGCGAGCCGTAGGAGTTGAAGTCCCCGCGCTCGATCCCGTGCTCGGCGAGGTAGCGGCCCGCCGGGCTGTCTGCCTTGATGGACCCGGCCGGGCTGATGTGGTCGGTCGTCACCGAGTCGCCGAGCTTGGCGAGCACCCGCGCGCCCTCGATGTCCGACAGCGGCGCCGGCTCGGCGCCCATGCCCTCGAAGTACGGGGGCTTGCGCACGTACGTCGAGCCCTCGTCCCAGGCGAAGGTCTCGCCCTCGGGCGTGGGCAGCGAGCGCCACCGCTCGTCGCCGGCGAAGACGTCGGCGTAGTCCTTCGTGAACATGTCGGTCGTGATGGAGCCGGTGACGACCTCGTCGACCTCGGCCGCGCTCGGCCACACGTCGCGCAGGAAGACGTCGGCGCCGCTCGGGTCCTGCCCCAGCGGCTCGGTCTCCGGGTCCCAGTCCATGGTCCCGGCGAGCGCGTAGGCGATGACGAGCGGCGGGCTCGCCAGGTAGTTCATCTTGATGTCGGGGTTGATCCGGCCCTCGAAGTTGCGGTTGCCGGACAGGACCGACACGACCGCCAGGTCCTCGTCGTTCACGACCTTCGAGACCTCGGGCGCGAGCGGGCCGGAGTTGCCGATGCAGGTCGTGCAGCCGTAGCCCACGAGGTGGAAGCCGAGCTTCTCCAGGTACGGCGTGAGGCCGGCGCGGGCGTAGTAGTCCATGACGACCTTGGAGCCCGGCGCCAGCGACGTCTTGACCCACGGCTTGGCGACGAGGCCCCGCTCGACGGCGGCCTTGGCGAGCAGCGCCGCCGCGACCATGACGGTCGGGTTCGAGGTGTTGGTGCACGAGGTGATGGACGCGATGGCCACGTGGCCGTGGTCGAGCTCCGTGCGCGTGCCGTCGGCCAGCGTGACGGGGCTGCGCCGGGACGCCCGGCGGGTGGCGGTGTCGACCTCGGCGGGCGCGCCGGACCCGTCCTGCCCGCTGCCCGTGGGCGCGTCGCTGGCCGGGAAGGTCTCGGCGAGGGCCTCGTCCTGGCCGTCGCCCGTGGTGACCGGGGCGTCGTCCGGGTCGGACTGCTCGTCGAGCGGCGCGTAGTCGGCCAGGGCGCCGCGGAAGGCCTCCTTGGCCTCCGAGAGGGCCACGCGGTCCTGCGGGCGCTTCGGGCCGGCGATGCTCGGCACGACCGTGGACAGGTCGAGCTCGAGGTACTCCGAGTAGCGCGCCTCCTGCGCGGGGTCGTGCCAGAGGCCCTGCTCCTTGGTGTAGGCCTCGACGAGGGCGACCTGCTCCTCGCTGCGACCGGTGAGGCGCAGGTACCGCAGCGTCTCCTCGTCCACGGGGAAGATCGCGGCGGTCGAGCCGAACTCCGGGCTCATGTTGCCGATGGTGGCGCGGTTGGCGAGCGGCACCTGCGCGACGCCGTCGCCGTAGAACTCGACGAACTTGCCCACGACGCCGTGCTTGCGCAGCTGCTGGGTGATCGTCAGCACGACGTCGGTGGCGGTGACGCCCGCGGGGATCTCCCCGGACAGCTTGAAGCCGACCACGCGCGGGATGAGCATGCTCACCGGCTGGCCGAGCATCGCGGCCTCGGCCTCGATGCCGCCGACGCCCCAGCCGAGGACGCCGAGCCCGTTGACCATCGTCGTGTGCGAGTCGGTGCCGACGAGCGTGTCGGGGTAGGCGACGCCGTCGCGGTCGAAGACGACGCGCGCGAGGTGCTCGATGTTGACCTGGTGGACGATGCCGGTGCCCGGGGGGACGACCTTGAAGTCGTCGAAGGCGCCCTGGCCCCAGCGCAGGAACTGGTAGCGCTCGCCGTTGCGCTCGTACTCGATCTCGACGTTCCGCTCGAAGGCGTCGGGACGGCCCGCCACGTCGATGACGACCGAGTGGTCGATGACGAGCTCGGCCGGCGCCAGCGGGTTGATGCGGGACGGGTCGCCGCCCAGCTCCGCGACCGCCTCGCGCATGGTGGCGAGGTCGACGACGCACGGGACGCCCGTGAAGTCCTGCATGACGACGCGCGCGGGCGTGAACTGGATCTCGGTGTCGGGCTCGGCCGACGGGTCCCACCCGGCGAGGGCGCGGACGTGGTCGGCCGTGACGTTGGCGCCGTCCTCGGTGCGCAGGAGGTTCTCCAGCAGCACCTTGAGGCTGTAGGGCAGCCGCTCGGCGCCCTCGACCGCGGACAGGCGGTAGATGCCGTGCTCGCTGCCACCGACCTCGAGGACCCCGCGGGCCCCGAAGGAGTCGGGGCCGGTGCGGCCGGCCTCGTCGCTGCTCGTGCTCATGTCGTCTCCCGTCGACGCTGACTGACCTGGCTCATGGTCGCGCCGCCGGCGCCACGCCGCGGCCCGAAGTATCTTGACGTCAAGATACTAGGCGGCGGGCACGCCTCTGTCACGGGAGGCGCGCCGCCACGGGAGGCGCGCCGCCGACCGCGGCGAGGGCGGGGACGACGTGGACGGGGCCGGCGTGGGCGCGCGCCCGGGCGACGGCGCGCCTAGCGTCGCAGGGCGGGTCCGGCGGTCCGCCCCGCACGGGGGCGGGCCGCGGCCGGGCCCCGCGAGGAGGACCCATGACCAGCGACGCAGGCACCGCGAGCGACCGCGAGCCCACGACCGGCGAGCCGCAGGACAGCGACCCCCAGGACAGCGACGGGGACCCGGGCCAGATGCCCCACCGCGCCCACGTGCGCGACGCCGTGGACGGCGTCGCCGAGGACGACACCGACCCGGGCTCGGACCCGGACGGCGACGCCGAGGAGCTGCGCTCCGGCGCCTGACCCCGGCTCGCGCCGCACCGGCTCCGCCTGCACCGCCCCCGACCGCGCGGCCGGGGGCGGTCCGGTGCTCAGCGCGGGTCGGCGCGGGGGACGAGCCGCGCCACCGCCTCGAGGTGGTGGGTGCTGGGGAAGAGGTCGAAGCCGCGCAGGCCGGCCAGGACGTAGCCCTCCTCGGCGAAGACGGCCACGTCGCGCGCCAGCGCGGCCGGGTCGCAAGCCACGTAGGCCACGGCGCGGGGGCGCCGGGCGACCACCGCGCGCACGACGCCCGCCCGGGCGCCGGTGCGGGGCGGGTCCAGGACGACGACGTCGACGGGCCGCGGGTCGTCCTCCTCCTCGAGGAGCCGCTGCACGGGGCCGTGCAGGAGGCGCACCTGCGGGTCGTCGTGGAGGTTGCGGCGGGCGTCGGCCACGGCGCGGGCGTC
>NZ_JABEMA010000238.1 GCF_013004605.1 Pseudokineococcus marinus | reverse complement strand
TCCGGGCCCTCGGGCTGCCAGGCGCTGCGCGGGCGGACGCGCGGTGCCCTGGGGCGCGCGGGCGGGCGAGGTCCTCGAGGCCACGGTCAGCGCCCGCCGGGGCCGTCGACGCCGCCGGTGCGGGCGAGGACCGCCGCGGCGAAGGCGTCACCGCGGGCGCCGTAGTCGGTGAACTGGTCCATGGACGCGCACGCCGGGGCCAGCAGGACGACGTCGCCCGGGCGGGCCAGGTCACCGGCGAGCGCGACCGCGCGGTCCATGACCGCGCGGCCCGTCGGCGCCGCCGTCGGGGCCGTCGTCGGAGGTGCCGCGAGCTGAGCCACCCCCGCATCCTGCGACGGCTCGACCTCCACCACGGGGACCTCGGGGGCGTGTCGTCGCAGGGCCGACCGCAGCGGCTCGCGGTCGAGCCCCACGAGCACGACGCCGCGCAGCCGGTGGGCGTGGCGGGCCACGAGCTCGTCGAAGGAGGCGCCCTTGGCCAGGCCCCCGGCGACCCACACCACCGGGTCGAAGGCCGTCAGCGAGGCCGACGCGGCGTGGGCGTTGGTGGCCTTGGAGTCGTCGACCCAGCGCACGCCGTCCGCCTCGGCGACGAGCGCGATGCGGTGGGCGTCGGGGCGGTACCCGCGCAGCGCGTCGCGCACTGCCGCAGCCGGCACGCCGTGGGAGCGCGCGAGCGCCGCGGCGGCCAGCGCGTCCTCGACGACGTGCGGGGCGGGCCCGGTGCCGCCCGAGGCGGCGAGGAGGTCCTCCAGCGTGCCGAGCTCGGCGGCCGAGCTGGACCGCTCGGCGACGAAGGCGCGGTCGGCGAGGACGTCCTCGACGACGCCGAGCATGCCCACGGAGGGGACGCCGAGCGTCACGCCCACCGCGCGCGCGCCGTCGACGACGTCGGCCTCGCGCACGAGCCGCTCCGTCACCGGGTCGGCGACGTTGTAGACGCACGCGCGCTCGACGCCCTCGTAGACCCGGCCCTTGGCGGCCGCGTACGCCTCCATGCCGCCGTGCCAGTCGAGGTGGTCGGGCGCGAGGTTGAGCACGGCCGCCGACTGCGCGGCGATCGAGGAGCTCCAGTGCAGCTGGTAGCTGGAGAGCTCGACCGCGAGGACGTCGTACGGCTGCGGGTCGACGACGGCGTGCAGCACGGGCGTCCCCACGTTGCCGACCGCCGCGGTGCGCAGGCCGGCGGCGGAGAGCATCGCGGCGAGCATCCGCGTCGTCGTCGTCTTGCCGTTCGTCCCCGTGACGGCGAGCCACGGCGCGCGGCCGGGACTCCCCGGCGGCGGCTGCAGGCGCCACGCGAGCTCGACGTCGCCCCACACGGGGACGCCGGCCGCCGTGGCGGCCGCGAGCAGCGGCGCGGTGGGCCGCCACCCGGGCGAGGTGACGACGAGGTCGGGCGCCGCGCCGTCGACGCGCGGCAGGTCGCCGCCGAGGGCGGCCGCGGCGTCGTCGCCGAGGAGCGCCCGGACGTCCATGACGTCGAGGACGCGGACCTTCTCGCGCTCCTCCGCCCCGTCGCGCGCGTCGACGACGAGCACCCGGGCACCGCGCTGGGCGAGCGCGTCGGCGGCGGCGAACCCCGACGCGCCGACGCCGGCGACGACGACGCGCAGGCCCGCCCACTCCGCGCCGGCGTCGACGAGCGGCGCGGTGCGGGCGGTGACGGGCTGCTCCCCCGGGCCGAGGGGGCTCACAGGCCCGTCCCGACGACCCACTCGGCGTAGAAGATGCCGAGGCCGAGGGCCGCGAAGAGCACGGCGACGATCCAGAAGCGGATGACGATGGTCACCTCGGCCCACCCGGCGAGCTCGAAGTGGTGCTGCAGGGGCGCCATGCGGAACACCCGTCTCCCGGTGAGCTTGTAGGAGCCGACCTGGATGACCACGGACAGCGTGATGATGACGAAGAGGCCGCCGAGCAGGACGAGCAGCAGCTCGGTGCGCGAGAGGATCGCGAGGCCGGCGAGCGCGCCGCCGAGGGCCAGCGACCCCGTGTCGCCCATGAAGATCTTGGCGGGCGAGGCGTTCCACCACAGGAAGCCGAAGCAGGCCCCCATGAGGGCGGCCGCGACGACGGCGAGGTCGCGCGGGTCGCGCACCTCGTAGCAGTTGGGCCCCGCCGTCGCGACGCTCTGGCAGCTCTGGTTGGACTGCCACACCCCGATGAGCAGGTAGGACCCGGCCACCGCCGTCGTCGCGCCCGTGGCGAGGCCGTCGAGGCCGTCGGTGAGGTTCACGCCGTTGCTGGCCCCGGCGACCATGAGCAGCGCCCAGACGACGAAGAGCACCGTCCCCAGCAGGGCCCCGGCGAAGGCCAGGTCGACGCCCGTGTCGCGGATGAAGCTGATGCTCGTCGACGCCGGCGTGCGGAACCGGTCGTTGGGGAACTGCAGCGCGAGGACGGCGAAGACCACCGCGACGCCGATCTGCCCCAGCAGCTTCGGCAGGCTCCGCAGCCCCAGGCTGCGCTGCTTGGAGATCTTGATGTAGTCGTCGAGGAAGCCGACGACGCCGAGGCCCGTCATGAGCAGGAGCACGAGCAGGCCCGAGGCGGTGGGCGCGTCGAGCGTCGCGAGGTGGGCGCCGAGGTAGGCGAGCACCGTCGCGGCGACGATGACGACGCCGCCCATCGTCGGCGTGCCGCGCTTGGTCTTGTGCGTCGTCGGGCCGTCGTCGCGGATGAACTGCCCGTAGCCCTTGCGCACGAGCCAGCGGATGAAGACGGGCGTGCCGAGCAGCGACAGGACGAGCGCGAGGGCGGCGGCGACGAGGACGGTCAGCACGCGGCGCCCCCCTCCCCGCGCGCGGCCGGGCCGGCCGTGGCGCCGCCTGCGGAGGAGGCGTCGGACGGCGGGTCGTCGGTGGGCGGCGCGTCGGCGACGAGCTGGTCGCCGAGGGCCCGCAGGCCCGCGGCGTTGGAGGACTTCACGAGGACGACGTCGCCCGGGCGCAGCTCCGCGCGCAGCAGCGCGAGGGCCTCGTCGACGTCCGCGACGTGCACGGCCTCGTCCCCCCACGAGCCCTCGTGCTGGGCGCCGGAGTGCACCGCGCGGGCGCCCGGCCCGACGGCCACGAGGTGCGAGACGTTGAGGCGCACGGCGAGCCGGCCGACGAGGTCGTGCTCGGCGGTGCTCGAGGCGCCCAGCTCGAGCATCTCCCCGAGCACGGCCCAGGTGCGGCGCTCGCGCCCGTCGGGGCCGCGGCGCATCGCGACGAGCGCCTTGAGCGCCGCGCGGACCGACTCCGGGTTGGCGTTGTAGGCGTCGTTGACGACGGTCACCCCGTCGGCGCGCTCGGTGACCTCCATGCGGGCCCGGCTCGCGGGGACGGCGCTGGAGAGCACCGCGGCCACCCGCTCGAGGGGCAGGCCGAGGTGCAGGGCCACCGCCGCGGCGGCGACGGCGTTCGCGACGTGGTGCTCGCCGACGAGGCGCAGCGCGACGCGCGCCTCCCGCGGCGCGTCGTCGCCGGGTCCTGCGCCCGTCCTCGCGCCCGTCCTCGCGCCCGTCCCCGGGTCGAGCCGCGAGAGGAGGCGGAAGACCGCGCGCCCGCCCGCGTCGAGGTCGACGTCCTGCGCCCACACGGCGGCGCCCTCTCCCGAGCCGGCGGCCCGGACGGCGAGCACGCGGCCGCGGGTGCGCGCCGCCATGCGCGCGACCCGCTCGTCGTCGGCGTTGAGCACGGCCGCGCCGCCCTCGCCGAGCGCCTCGGGCAGCTCGCCCTTGGCGCGCTCGATGGCGTCCACCGAGCCGAACTCGCCCACGTGCGCGGAGCCGACGTTGAGGACGACGGCGACGTCCGGCGGCGCCACCCGGCACAGCGCGGCGACGTGGCCGACGCCCCGCGCCCCCATCTCGAGGACGAGGTGGCGGGTGCCCGGGGGCGCGGCCAGGACCGTCAGCGGGAGGCCGACCTCGCCGTTGTAGGACATCGGCGTGGCGGTGGTCGGGCCGAGCTCGGCGAGCAGGACGGCCAGGAGGTCCTTCGTCGACGTCTTGCCCGCGCTGCCGGTGATCCCGACGACGACGGCGCCCTCGGCGCGCAGCGCGTCGACGTGGTGCCGGGCGAGCGCCTCGAAGGCGGCCTGCACGTCGGGCACGACGACCTGGGGGCCCGCGAGGTCGCCGTCGGACCCAGCACCGGGATCCGTCACGGGGCGGGCGACGAGGCTCGCGGCGGCGCCGGCGGCGACGGCCGCGACCACGAAGTCGTGGCCGTCCGCGCTCTCCCCCGCTCGGGCGACGAAGAGGCCGCCCGGCTCGACCGACCGCGAGTCCGTCGCCGCGGGCGCGCTGACGTCCGGCCACCCGTCGGCGGAGGCGCCCTCTGGACCGTGGGCGGGCAGCCGCAGCTCACCCCCGACGACCTCGGCCAGGCGCTGCGGGGACAGGGGGATCATGCGCTCTCGCTCTCGTCGGGGCCGAGCAGCGCGTCCAGCGCCGCACGGACCTCGTCGCGGTCGTCGAAGGGGTGGACCACGCCCGCGACCTCCTGGCCGCGCTCGTGGCCCTTGCCGGCCACGAGGACGGTGCCGTCCTCGCCGGCGGCGTCCAGGGCCGCGCGGATGGCCGCGGCGCGGTCGGCGACCTCCAGGACCTGCGGGGCCGGCCGTGCGTCCCCGGGGGCGCCCCCGGGGGCGCTGCCGTCGGGCTGCGGCGCGGTGGCCCCGGCCAGGACGGCGGCCCGCACGGCGGCCGGGTCCTCCGAGCGCGGGTTGTCGTCGGTGACGACGACGACGTCGGCGTGCCGGGCGGCCGCGGCGCCCATGGGGCCGCGCTTGCCGCGGTCGCGG
>NZ_JABEMA010000237.1 GCF_013004605.1 Pseudokineococcus marinus | reverse complement strand
GGGAGGGCCCCGGCGCGCGGTGCGCCGGGGCCCTCCCGCACGGACCTGGTGGTCCTCGGGCGTGTCAGCCCTTGACGGAGCCCGACATCATCCCGCCGACGAAGTACTTGCCGAGGACGATGTAGACGACGAGCGTCGGCGCCGAGGCGAGCAGGGCACCGGCCATCGACTGGCCGTAGTTCTGCAGCAGCGCGCCGTTGGCGAAGTTGTTCAGCGCCAGGGTCACCGGGCCGTTCTGGCTGGAGGCGAAGAACACCGCGAAGAGGAAGTCGTTCCAGGCGCTCGTGAACTGCCAGATGAGGACGACGACGAAGCCCGGCAGCGACACCGGCAGGATCACCGAGGCGTAGGTGCGCAGCATGCCCGCGCCGTCGACGCGCGCCGCCTCGATGAGCTCCCCGGGCACCGACTCGTAGTAGTTGCGGAAGATCAGCGTCGTGATGGGGATGCCGTAGACGACGTGCAGGATGATGAGCGACGGGATGCCCGTCGGCACCTGCAGCGTGACGGTCAGCAGCTGCGCGAGGGGGATCACCACGGCCTGGTACGGGATGAACATCCCGAAGAGGATCAGCGTGAACACGAGGTTTGCGTACGGGAAGCGCCAGCGCGAGAGCACGAACCCGTTCATCGAGCCGAGGACGGACGAGATGATCGCCGCCGGGACGACCATGAGGAACGAGCGGCCGATGGCCGGGGCGAGCGCCTCCCACGCCGCCGACCAGTTCTCCAGCGTCCAGGTGCTGGGCAGCGCCCAGGCGGTGTCCGGCGAGGCGTCGCCCGCCCCCTTGAAGCTCGTGACGACGAGCACGTAGACGGGGGTGAGGACGAAGACGAGGAAGAGCAGGAGGAGGGCGTAGCGCAGCGTGCGCGCCCCGGAGAAGCGCCGCTCCCGAGGACGCGGCGCGAGCCGCAGGCGCTCGTCCGGCTTCGGCCCGCTGACGGTGGCGGTCGTCGCGCTCATCGGGTCTTCTCCGCTCGGGCGGTGCGCACCAGGTAGGGGATGATGAGGAGCGCCACGAGCAGCAGCAGGATGGTGCCCACCGCCGCCGCGTCCGCGTAGGCGAAGCTCGACTTGTACTGCAGCACGTCGACCGCCGGCACCTTCGTCGAGTAGTTCGACGAGTCCGCGATGGACAGGATGAGGTCGAAGACCTTCAGCGACATGTGGCCGATGATGATGAGCGCCGACAGCAGCACCGGGCTCAGCTGCGGGAAGATGACGTAGCGGTACAGCTTCCACTCGCTGGCGCCGTCCATGCGGCCGGCCTCGCGCAGCTCCTCGGGGACGCCGCGGAAGCCGGCGAGGAAGAGGGCCATGACGTAGCCGGCCAGCTGCCAGACGGCGGGCAGCGCGATGGCGGCGATGCCCCAGCGCGGGTCGCTCCACCAGGGGTTCTGCAGGAAGCCGAGGCCGACCATCTCGAAGAGCCGGTTGAGCCCCGACGCGTTGTCGCCCTGGTTGGAGTTGAGCAGCCAGCGCCACACGACGCCGGAGGCGACGAAGGACACCGCCATGGGGAAGAGGTAGACGGAGCGGAAGACGCCCTCCCCCTTGATCGGCTTGTCGAGCAGCCAGGCCCACACGAAGCCCACCGCGAGCGCGCCGCCGAGGAAGACGACCGTGTACAGCAGCATGTTGGCGAGCGAGTGCTGGAAGTCGGAGTCCTGGAGCAGGCGGACGTAGTTCTCCAGGCCCACGAAGGTCGCGGGCTCACGGCCCGTGGCGATCGCGGCGTCGTTGGCGTCCGTCATCGACGTCCGGATGTTGACCGCGATGAGGCCGTAGACGAAGACGGCCAGGACGACGAGGGACGGCGAGATGAGCAGCAGGGGGGCGACGTAGCGCCCGCCGTGCCGCCGGCGCCGGCGCTCCCCCGTCGGGGCGCTCGTGCCGGAGGAGCGGTCGGTGCGCGCGGCGGAGGTGGCGGGGCTGCTCACCGGTCTCCACCGCCGTCGGCGCCGCGGGGAGCCGCGGTCGGCGCTTGAGGGGTCACGGATGGTCCTCCACGAGGTGCTGGGGCCTGCGGGCCTGCGGGCCGGTGCGCCGGTCCGGGTCGGGCGGTGACACCGCGGCGCCCTCCCCGAGGTCGGGGAGGGCGCCGCGGCGGACGTCAGCCGTTGACGGCGGCGCCCATCTCCTGCTGCAGCGTCGCGACGTCCGAGGAGCCGCTGGTGAACTTGCTCACCGCGTCGGTGATGTCGTTGAGCGTGGCGACCGGCGCCGCGGCGCCGTGCGCGAGCGAGGGCACGATCGTCGCGGAGGCGAAGTCCTCGGCCGCGCTCTGCTGGTACTCGCTGAAGTCGGACAGGTCGACGTCCGAGCGGGCCGGGATCGAGCCCTTGGCCTGGTTGAAGGCCGCCTGGCCCTCCGGGGAGGCCACGGTCTCGAGCCACGCCTCCGCGCCGCCGGGGTGGGGGGCGCCCACGGGCAGCGTGAAGGAGTCCGCGAGGAAGCCGAACTGGTCGGCCGTGCCCGGGACGGGGAAGTACGTGTAGTCCTCGCCCGCGACCTGGTCCTGCTCCTCGAACGCGGCCTCCGCCCAGTCACCCATGACGTTGAAGCCGGCCTGGCCGTCGATGACCTGCTGGGTGGCGTCGGGCCAGTCGAGGCCGTCGCGGTCGGTGTTCGTGAAGCCCATGAGGGTGTCGAAGTCCTCGAGGGCGGCGGTCACCTCGGGCGAGCTCCAGTCCGTCGAGCCGTCCCACAGGCCGATGTACCCGTCGGCGCCGAGGTCGGACATGAGGACGGTCTCGAGGAGGTTGACCTGGGTCCAGGCCTGGCCGACCGACAGCGCCGTGGCGCCGCTGTCCTGCACCGCCTGGAGGGCGGGGATCCACTCGTCGATGCTGCTGTAGGTCGCCTCGGGGTCCAGGCCCGCGTCCTGCAGCACCTGCGGGTTGGCCCAGACGACGTTCGAGCGGTGGATGTTCGACGGGATGGAGTAGATCGCCCCGTCCTCGGTCGTCAGCAGGTCGATGAGGTCCTGCGGCACCGCGTCGGTGAGGCCGAACTCCTCGAACTGGGAGCTGACGTCCTCGATCTGGGCGGCGTCGATGTAGTCCTGCAGCTCCGCGCCGGCGTGCGCCTGGAAGGTGTCCGGCGGGTCGTTGGTCTGCAGGCGCTGCTGGAGCAGGTCCTTGGCGGCCGAGCCGGCGCCACCGGCCACGGCGCCGTTGATGAACTCGGTGTCGGGGTGCTGCTCGTCGAAGACGGCGACGAGGGCGTCGAGGCCGGCCTTCTCGGAGCCGGCCGCCCACCAGGTGAAGACCTCGACCTCACTGGCGTCCCCGCCGCCGGAGCCGCCGTCGCCGCCGGAGCCGCCGGAGTCGGAGCCGCAGCCCGCGAGCGTCAGGCCGAGGGCCGCGACGCCCGCCACGACACCGGTCTGCAGACGGGTGGAACGCATGTGTACTCCTCTGGGTGACATCGATGTCATGAAACGTCGAGACGCTAGGCGCGCGGCGTCGGCGATGTCAACGACGTCACGCGATCGTGACCTGGGGCACCGTCGTCGGCGCGGTCGTCCGCTCCGCCGTCCGCTCCGTCGTCCTCCGGGGGGACCACGAGCCGCGTCGGGACGACGACGTGCCGCGCCGGGCCCTCGTCGCCGCGCACGCGGGCCAGCACGAGCCGGCCCACCTCGCGGCCCATCTCCTCGGCGTCGTAGCTCACGGTCGCCAGGCCGACGAGCCCGGCGAGGTCGACGTCGTCGAAGCCCGCCACGGCGCAGGCGCCGAGCGCGCCGGCCCGCGCGAGGGCCCGCACGGCCCCGGTCGCGAGCAGGTTGTTCATCGCCAGGACGCCGGTCGGGTGCGGGTCGGCCGCGAGCAGCTCCGCGACGGCGCGCTCGGCGCTCGCCGCGTCGTGCGCCTCGCGCACCTGGGCGGCGGCGAGCGGGGGCAGCCCGGCCTCCTCGAGCGCCCGGGCGACCCCCTCCATCCGCGCCCGCCCCGTCTCGAGCCGGCGGAGGTCGCTGACGACCGCGAGGTGGGGACGGCGCCCGTCCCCGCCGGCTCCCCCGCCGGCGTCCCGCGCCAGCAGGTGGGCCGTGACCTCGCGGGCGCCCGCGGCGTTGTCGAGCACCACGGTGTCCGCGCCCGGGACGGCCCCGGCGCGGTCGACCATGACGAGCGGCGTGCCCGGGCGGCGGGCGGCTTCGAGGTGCTCCTGGTCGGCGCTCGTGCTGGCGACGACGAGCGCCCGCACGCCGCGGTCCAGCAGGCTGGCGACGGCGGTGCGCTCCGCGTCCGGGTCCTCGTCGCTGGAGACGGTCACGAGGAGGAGGCCCGCCGGTCGCAGCTCGCGCTCGACCCCCGCGGCCAGGCGCGAGTAGAAGGGGTTGGCCAGGTCGGCCGAGACGAAGCCGACGAGCGGGGGCGCGGCGCCGAGCCGCAGGTCGCGCGCGACGGCGTTGACCCGGTAGCCGACGCTCCGGGCCGCCTCCAGCACGCGCGCCGCCGTCTCGGGGGCCACGTAGCGCTCGCCGTTCAGCGCTCGGGACGCCGTCTTGGGGCTCACGCGGGCGAGCGCGGCGACGTGCTGCAGCGTCGTCGGGGGGCGCTCCCCGTCCGCGGTGTGCACGCCGGGGAGTATGCAGGACGGCCGCGGCCGCGCCGGGGAGGCGGGGTCACGACCTGACAACGTTGACACGCAGCCGTCCGAGTTGTTCCCTAACGCCTCGTGGGCCCGCACCGGCGCCGGCCCGCGGCGCCCCGCCCCGGGGAGCCGCCGGGAGCGCCGACGGGCCGACGCAGCGGTCCCCCCTCGTCGGAAGGCTCCCCATGGCTCCCCCCGCCCCGCACTCCTCCGCGCCGACGTCCTCGGCCCGCCCCGCGACC
>NZ_JABEMA010000236.1 GCF_013004605.1 Pseudokineococcus marinus | reverse complement strand
GTCGGTGCGCATGTAGGTGATGTAGCCGTTCTCGTACAGCGACTGCGCCGTGCGCATCGTGGCCCGCGCGTTGGAGCGCAGCTTGCGCGAGGCCTCCTGCTGCAGCGTCGAGGTCGTGAAGGGCGCGACCGGCCGCCGCGTGGAAGGGGTCGACGACGACGTGGGCCCGACCGTCGAGGGGGGTCGGGCGCTCGTCGTCGGCCTGGCGGAGGAGTCCGCCCAGGTGGTCGTGCTGGCCTCGACCGCCCCGGTCGAGGCTCGCGCGAGCGCCACGGGCGTGCGCGCGGGCGGCGCCGTCCTGCTGTCGGCGGCGCTGGCGGCCGGTGCGACGGGGCTGGGGGCGCGCGCACGGCTCCGGACGGAGCGCGAGGCGCACGAGCGCGAGCGCGAGCTCACCGCCGACCTCGCCCACGAGCTGCGCACGCCCGTCTCGACGCTCGTGGCGGCGTCCTCGCTCGTCGCGCCGATCACCGGCCAGCTCCCCGAGAGCGGCCGCGAGCCCGTCCAGCTGATGCTCGCGGAGACCGAGCGGCTGCACCGCCTCGTCGAGGACATGCTCCAGCTCTCGCGGCTGGAGCACGGCGACGGCGACGTGGACCTCGAGGACGTCGCGGTGCTGCCGCTCGTGCGCGAGGTGCTGGCGGCGCGCGGGTGGGTCGGTGACGTCGCCGTCACCAGCGAGGAGGGCGTCGTGGCGCGCGCGGACCGCCGCGTCCTCGCCCGCATCACGGTGAACGTCGTCGAGAACGCCCGGCGGCACGGGGCCGGGCAGGTGCGCGTCGGCGCCCGGCTCGAGCGCGGGCTCGTCGTCCTCGAGGTCGAGGACGACGGCGCGGGCGTCGCGCCGGAGGACCGCGAGCGCGTGTTCGACCGCTTCACCACGACCGGCACCAGCACCAGCGGCCTCGGGCTGCCGCTGGTGCGCGCCGGCGCCCGGGCCATGGGCGGGGACGCGCACTTCGACGAAGCCCCCGGTGGGGGCGCCCGGGTGGTCGTCTCCCTCCCGCGAGCGGGCACGACCTGACGGTCGGCCCGGCCTCCGCCTTCGGCCGACGGTCCGAGGACGGCCCCTGCGCGCGAGCCCACCCCACGGCGGCGCGTCACGGGTCGTCCCCGTCGGCGCGCTGCGTCGGGGAGGACTCGCCGGGGGCCGTCGGCAGGTGGGTGCGACCGCTGCCGCCGGGCAGGTCGGGGGTCTCGGGGGGCAGGGACTCGTCGGGAGGGCAGGACGGGTCGGGGCCACGGGAGGCGTCGGTCGGGCGGGCGTGCCGCGAGCCCCGGTCGCGAGCCAGGCGCACCTCGTCGGCGGCACCGGGCTCGACGACGTCGACGGCCCCGCTCCTGCGGTCGGGCTCGGGATCGGGCTCGTCAGGCCGACCAGGCTCGTCAGGCCGGGCAGGTGCGTCGGACCGGCCCGCCCCGCGCCCGCCGGTGCGGGCGACCCGCTGCGCCGGCAGCCCCGACCCCGTCACGAACGCGACCGTCGCCTGCCGCCGCGCCGCCGTCGCCGGGTGCACCCCCAGCACCCACGCCAGCTCCCCGCGACCGTCCCCCGCCCGCGACCGCGCCAGCACCGCCCGTTCCCCCGGCGTCGACCCGCCCGGCACCAGCGCCTCACCCCGGGCCGCGACCTCCCCGAGCACCAGCACCTGCGCGGCCTGGGCGACGCGCACCAGGGCCTCGAGCTACCCAGGACCGCCCGCAGGTCGCCCGTGGCCACCGACCACAGCCCCAGACCCGCCACCGCCGCACGCCCCACCTCCAGGGCCGACCGCAGCGCCGCGAGCGCGGGAGCCGCGCCAGCACCGGAGACCGAGGCGGGCACGGCGCCCGGTACGGCACCCGGTGCACCCGGCCCCGGCACCGCCTCGTCCTCCACACCCACGACCGTAGGGGCGACCACCGACAACGGCTCGAACACGTGTTCGACGAGGCGGCACCCGCGGCGGCCCTGACCGTCGACGCCCGCCGGGCAGGCGCCCAGCACCCCACCCGCCTAGCGTCACGGCATGCGGATGAGGAACCTCGGCAGCAGCGGCCTGCGCGTCTCGGCGGTCGGTCTGGGCTGCAACAACTTCGGCGGCCGGCTCGACCAGGAGGCGACGACGGCGGTCGTCGACGCCTGCTTCGACCACGGCGTCACCTTCTTCGACACCGCCGACGTCTACGGCGGCCAGGGCGCCTCCGAGGAGGCGCTCGGCCGGGCCCTCGAGGGCCGTCGCGACGACGTCGTGCTCGCCACCAAGTTCGGCCTCGACATGGGCGGCCTCTACGGCGACGACTTCGGCGCCCGCGGCTCACGGCGGTACCTGCGGCGCGCCGTCGAGGGCTCGCTGCGCCGGCTGCGGACCGACCACGTCGACCTCCTGCAGTACCACCGCCCCGACGGCGTGACGCCGCTCGAGGAGACGCTGACGGCGATGGGCGAGCTCGTCACCGAGGGCAAGGTCCGCTACGTCGGCACCTCGAACCTGCCCGCGTGGCAGGTCGCCGACGCGTCGTGGACGGCGCGGACCGCCCACCTCGCGCCCTTCGTGTCCGAGCAGTCCGAGTACTCGCTGCTGCGCCGCGGCGCCGAGGCCGAGCTGCTGCCCGCCTGCGCCGCGCACGGCGTCGGCTTCCTCCCCTACTTCCCCCTGGCGTCGGGGCTGCTCACCGGCAAGTACCGCCGCGGCGAGCAGGCCCCCGACGGGACGCGCCTCGCCGGGGACATGGGCCCGAGCTGGCTCACGGACGAGGCGTTCGACGTCGCCGAGGCCGTCGCCTCCTTCGCGGAGCAGCGCGAGCGGTCGATGCTCGACGTGGCGTTCGCGGGCCTGCTGGCCCGCCCCGAGGTGTCGTCCGTCATCGCGGGGGCGACGAGGCCCGAGCAGGTCGCGGCCAACGCCGCCGCCGGCGACTGGGAGATGCCCGACGCCGACGCCGCGGAGCTGCGGTCGGCCCTCGACACGGCGACCGCCGCCCGCTGAGCGCCCGCCGCCCTCGCCCCCGCCTCCCCGCGTCCCCAGGCCCCACCCTCCGCAGCACCCCGAGCCCCCGCTGCGCCGCCCCGGACGGCGCAGCGGGGGAACACCGGGCCGACCGCGGTCGTTGACCGCATCGACAGTTGAACGTTGGAACATCACGGCGGCCGAGGGGCCGGCGCGCAGGAGGCGGTCATGCAGTTCGGGGTCTTCACGGTCGGCGACGTCACGCCCGACCCGACGACGGGGCGCACGCCCACCGAGCACGAGCGGATCCGGGCGATGGTGGCCATCGCCCGCAAGGCCGAGGAGGTCGGGCTCGACGTCTTCGCCACCGGCGAGCACCACAACGAGCCCTTCGTGCCCAGCTCGCCGACGACGATGCTCGGCTACGTCGCCGCGCAGACCGAGCGGTTGCTGCTCTCGACCGCCGTGACGCTCATCACGACGAACGACCCGGTGAAGATCGCCGAGGACTACGCGATGCTCCAGCACCTCTCGGGCGGGCGGGTCGACCTCACGATGGGCCGCGGCAACACCGGCCCGGTGTACCCCTGGTTCGGCAAGGACATCCGCGACGGCATCCCGCTGGCGATCGAGAACTACGCCCTGCTGCGCCGGCTGTGGACCGAGGACGTCGTCGACTGGGAGGGGCGATTCCGCACGCCCCTGCAGTCCTTCACCTCGACCCCGCGCCCGCTCGACGGCGTCCCGCCCTTCGTGTGGCACGGCTCGATCCGCAGCCCCGAGATCGCCGAGCAGGCCGCGTACTACGGCGACGGGTTCTTCGCGAACCACATCTTCTGGCCCAAGGAGCACTTCATCCGGCTCGTCGACTTCTACCGGCGCCGCTACGAGCACTACGGCCACGGCTCCGCCGACCAGGCGGTCGTCGGGCTCGGCGGCCAGGTCTTCCTGCACAAGAACAGCCAGGAGGCCGTCCGCCGGTTCCGCCCGTACTTCGACGAGGCCCCGGTCTACGGGCACGGGCCGTCGCTGGAGGAGTTCACCGAGCACACGCCGCTGACCGTCGGCAGCCCGCAGGAGGTCATCGACAAGACGCTGACCTTCCGCGAGCACTTCGGCGACTACCAGCGCCAGCTGTTCCTCATCGACCACGCGGGCCTGCCCCTGGACGTCGTGCTCGAGCAGATGGAGCTCCTGGGGTCGGAGGTCGTGCCCGTGCTGCGGCGCGAGATGGACGCGATGCGCCCGGCCCACGTGCCCGACGCCCCGACGCACGCGTCCCGCGTGGCGGCCCGGGACGCCGCGGCGCGCGGCGGTGACCGGGAGACCGGTCTCGGCGCGCCGACGCCCGCGACGGCTGCGACGGTGGCCTGATGGAGCGCCGGTCCCTCGTCGTCCTCTCCGCCGGTCTCGGGCAGCCGTCCTCGACCCGGCTGCTCGCCGACCGCCTGGCCGCCGGGGCCGTCGACGCCCTGGCGGGGCGCGGCCTCGAGGCCGAGACCACCGTGGTCGAGGTCCGCGACCTCGCCCGCGACCTGGCCGACCACCTCATCGCCAACGCCACGAGCCCCGCCCTGCGGACGGCGCTCGACGCCGTCGCCGGCGCCGACGCGGTCGTCGCGGTGACGCCGGTCTTCGCGGCCTCCTACAGCGGGTTGTTCAAGACCTTCGTCGACGCGCTCGACCGGGACGCGCTCACCGGCGTCCCGGTCGTCGTCGGCGCGACGGCGGGCACCCAGCGGCACTCGCTCGTGCTCGAGCACGCGATGCGCCCGCTCTTCGCGCACCTGCGCGCCCTCGTGCTGCCGACGGCGGTCTTCGCGGCGCCGGAGGACTGGGGCGGCGAGGCCGGCCGGTCCGGCGACGCCCTCTCCGCCCGCGTCTCGCGGGCGGCGGGCGAGCTCGCCGAGGTCGTCGCGGGGCGCCCCGCGCGCC
>NZ_JABEMA010000235.1 GCF_013004605.1 Pseudokineococcus marinus | reverse complement strand
CTGCGCACCCGCCGGGCCCTGCGCGCGCCCGCGGCCCTGCTCGCGGCCGGGGCGCTCGCGCTGGCCGGCTGCAGCGGCACCTCGGACGGCGGCACCTCGGACGGCGGGAGCGCCGCCTCGACCTCCGCCCCGAGCCCGTCGGCGACCTCCTCGGCGTCCTCGACGTCGTCGTCGTCCTCGGGCGCCGCGGCCGCGGTGGCCGAGGCCCTCGCGGCCAGCCAGGAGGCGGGGAGCGGCTCCTTCGACTTCTCCTCCCGGACCAGCGCGGGCGGCCAGGTGGTCACGGCCACGGGCCAGGGCTCGTTCGACAGCGCGGCGCAGACCCTCGAGGTGCGGCTGACCTCCCAGCTGCCCGGCCAGGGGGAGGTGGCCCTCGACCTGCGCCAGGTCGACGGCTCGGTGTACGTCTCCGGGCTGCCCGGCCAGCCGCCCGACCGGTGGGTGCAGGCGTCCCTGCAGGAGCTCGGCGCCTCCAGCGGCCCCCTCGGGGGCGCCGACCCCTCGCAGCAGCTGCGCCTGCTCGACCAGGTGGGGGACGACGTCGAGGAGGTCGGCCCGGAGGACGTCGACGGCACCGCGACGACCCGCTACACCGGCACGGTCGACCTCGAGGCGGCCGCCGAGCGGGCGCAGCAGGAGGGCGCCGACCCCGAGCAGCTGCGCAGCCAGTACGAGCAGCTCGGCCTCTCGAGCGTCCCCTTCGACCTCTACGTGGGCCCCGACGGCCTGCCCGTGCGCATGGCCACGAGCGTCGAGACCAGCTCGGGGGGCCAGCAGGTCTCCTCGACGTCCACCGTCGACTTCTCCGACTGGGGCGCCGACGTCGTCGTGGAGGCGCCCGAGGACGCCGTGCCGCTCTCGGAGGTCGCCGCCTCGGCCGCCCCCACCGGCTGACGCCCGGTCCCGGCGGGCGTCCGGCGCCCGCCGCTGCCAGGCTCGTCCGACCGTCCCGAACCCCCGAGGAGGTCCCCGTGCTCGTCCGCCCCCGCTCCGGCCGCGTCGTCGCCGGCGTCTGCGCCGGCCTCGCCGACCGCTTCGGCCTCAGCAGGGCCCTGGTGCGCCTGCTCTTCGTGCTCTCGTTCCTGCTCCCGGGCACGCAGCTGGTCATCTACGTCGTGCTGTGGGTGCTCGTGCCGTCCGAGGGCACCGACCGCGCCGCTCGCCGCCGCGGCCTCTGACGCCGGACGACCCGCCCGCCGCCCGCTGACGGGCGGCGGGCGTCGTCGTCACTGGACGGCGGAGGTCAGCCGGGCCAGGTCGTCGGCCAGCCGGCGCCAGAAGCCGCGGCCGGACCACGCCTCCAGCGTCAGCTCGGTGCTGCGGGAGCGGTAGTCGTCCTCCACGCGCCGCAGCTCGTCGGTGAACTCGCGCCCGAGGACGAGCAGCGTCAGCTCGAGGTCCAGCTCGAAGGACCGGATGTCCATGTTGCTCGAGCCGACGACGGCGACGTCGTCGTCGACGGACATGTGCTTGGCGTGGAGCACGTACGGCGCCGGGTAGAGCCAGATCCGCACCCCCGCCCGCAGCAGCGCCTCGTAGTAGGAGCGCTGGGCGTGGAAGACGAGCACCTGGTCGCCGATCGCCCCGACGAAGAGCTCGACCTCCACGCCCCGCTCGGCCGCCGTCGTCACGGCCGTGAGCAGCGACTCGTCCGGCACGAAGTACGGGCTCGTGATCGAGACGCGGCGCGAGGCGCCGTAGAGCAGCGCGTTGAAGAGCTTGAGGTTGTTCTGCCCCTCGAACCCCGGGCCGCTCGGGACCACCTGGCAGTGCAGCCGGCGGCCGGGGTCGGGCGGCGCGAGGTGGTCGGTCGCCTGGGAGACGACCTCGTCGGTCTCGCTGTACCAGTCGGTGACGAACAGCGCGTCGACCTCGTGGACCACCGGGCCGTGCAGGCGCACGAGGAGGTCCTGCCACAGCAGGCCGCGCTTGATGGTGGCGCGCTTGTCGTAGGTGCGGTCGATGAGGTTGAGCGACCCGACGAACGCCGTCTCGCCGTCGACGACGACGAGCTTGCGGTGGTTGCGCAGGTCGGGGCGCTGGTAGCGCCCCCTGAGCGGCTGCACCGGCAGCATGAGGCGCCACTGCACGCCGATGCGGTCGAGCTCGCGCACCGCCCGCTTGTAGCCCGGGTAGCGCCAGGAGCCGATGTGGTCGAGCAGCACCCGCACGGTGACGCCGCGGGCGACGGCGTCCTCCAGGGCCGCGAAGACCGGGGCCGTCGCGTCGTCGTAGGACAGGATGTAGAACTCGACGTGGACGTAGCGCTGCGCCTTGGCCACGCCCTCGGCGAGCTCCCGCAGCTGGTCGCGGTAGTCCGGGATGATGTGGGCGTCGTTGCTCGACAGCAGCGGCATCGCGCCGAGCGCGTGGTTGAGGCGCGTGACGCCCTCCACCCACGGCGGCCACGGGTGCTCCTCGACGACGTCGTCGGCCCCCCGCGCGGCCTCCTCGATGAGCCGGTTCATGCTCGCCTGCTTCTCCCGGCGCGCCCGCGGCAGCTTGGGGCTGCCGATGAGGAGGTAGGCGACCACGCCGAGCGACGGCACGAAGAAGATGAGGATGAGCCAGGCCATCGCCGACGACGGCCGGCGGTCGCGCGGGACGACGGCGAGCGCGACGACGCGCAGCACGACGTCCACGACGGCGACGACGGTCGCGACGACGAGGGACGCGTCCGAGAGGTCGGAGGGCAGCGAGAGCCGCAGCGACGTGCCCGCGTCGGACGCGGTGAGGAGGACGTCGGGCGGCATCGGGGCTCCTGGGGCCGGGCGGCCGCCCGAGCGGGGTGCTGGACGGGCGGTCGGCGGGGTCGTGACGCCGCGGGCCCAGCGTACGGACGACGGCGGCGGGTCGGGTGCGCGAGCACCCCCTACGGGTGCGTAGGCTTGACCCCGTCGACCCCGGTCGAGCCGTCCCCCCCGTCGGCTCCCGGGGTCGACGTGCGTCCGGGGCCCGTCGCGCCCGATCGGCTCGTCACGGGGCCCCGGCCGGGCACGCCGTGGGGTCCGTCGTGCGCGCAGGGGTCCTGGAGGGCGACGATGGGCCCGTGACCGCTGCCGACGACCTCCCGCCCGTCGAGCCGAGCACCGGCGGGGGAGCCGTCGTCCTCGACGTGGGCGACCCGACGCTGCTGCACCTGCGCGGCGAGGTCGACCTGCACGCCGTCGAGACCGCCGGCCCCGACCTCGACGCGGGCCTGCGTCGGGTCGAGGCCGTCGACGCCCGCGAGGTCACCTTCATCGACTCGATGGGCCTGCACTGCCTCATCACCGCGGCCGTCGCCGCGCGCGAGCGCGGCACCCGCGTCCGCCTGCTGCGCCCCTCGCGGCCCGTCGTGCAGATGCTCGAGGTCACGGCGATGACCGACTTCTTCGACGTCGAGGCCTGAGCCGGGCGGTCGCCTCCGGCCGCCTCAGGCCGGGTCCGCGGACGGGGCCGCGCCCGCTCCGGCACTGGCTCGGCGCTCTGCGGTCGGGGAAGTGCTGCGGTCCGGGCGCCGGCCTGACGTGCTCTCCGCGTGCGCGGCCCCGCCCGCTCGTGCACCGGCGCTGGCTCGGCGCTCTGCGGTCCGGGGGCGCTGGCTTCCGGGCGTCGGTCTGACGTGCTCTCCGCGTGCGCGGCCCCGCCCGCTCGTGCGCCGGCGCTGGCTCGGCGCTCTGCGGTCCGGGGGCGCTGGCTTCCGGGCGTCGGCCTGACGTGCTCTGCGCGCGCACGGTTCCGTCCGCGGACGAGGCCGCCGCTCCGGCCGTGTCCGCGGCCGGGGTCGCGCGCGCTCCGGCACTGGCTCGGCGCTCTGCGGTCGGGGAGCGCTGGGGTCCGGGCGCCGGCCTGACGTGCTCTCCGCGTGCGCGGCCCCGCCCGCTCGTGCGCGGCGCTGGCTCGGCGCTCTGCGGTCCGGGAGGCGCTGGGGCGATCAGCGCAGACGCCTCGAGGGACGGTCCTGTCGGCGTCCGGAGGCCGCTCGTTCGACCGGCCCGGGCGTCAGGGGCGCCCGGGCGCGCGACGGGGCGCGGGCAGCACCGGGCGGCGCGAGGGGGCCAGCAGGTCTCCGCCCTCGCCGCGCAGCACGAGGCCGGCCACGTCCGCGCGGCCCGCGACGGGACCCACGTGCTCGCCCTCGACCGCGTCGCAGCCCAGGGCGACGGCGGCGCGGTGGGTGGTCGCGTCGTCGACGCCCGCGGCGACGACGCGCAGGCCGAGGCCGTGGCCGAGCCCGACGACGGCGCGCACGAGCCGGGCGTCGCCCTCGCGCCCGGAGCGCAGGGAGGCCACGAGCCGGGCGTCGACGACGAGCTCGTCCACGGGCAGGGCGCCGAGCGCCGCGACGGACGACCGGCTGGCGCCGAGGCCCGTCACCGACGTCGGGACCCCGAGGACGGACAGGCGGGCGAGCGCCACCGCCGCCGCCGAGGGGTCGGCGGCCACGTCGTCGTCGTCCACGAGCAGGCGCAGGCTCCCCGGGGCGGCCCCGGCCTCCTCGAGGGCGCCGGCCACGAGGTCGACGAGGCCCGGGCGGCCGAGGGCCTCGCCGGGGACGCGGACGGCTGCCTGGACCCGGACGCCGTCCGCGTGCCAGGCGACGACAGCGCGCAGGGCGCGGCGCAGCTCGAGCTGCAGCAGGTCGGGGGCGAGCGCCGTCCCGGCGGCGAGGTCGCGCGGAGCCCGGGCGTCGTCCGCCCAGACCAGCCGGGCCGTCGCCGTCGTCCAGCGACCGGCGCGGACGTCGAAGCGCGGCTGCCACCGCAGCCGGAGGGCCTCGGAGGCCGGGCGGCCGTCCTCCTCCGCCGCGAGCGCGCGTCGCAGGTCGGTCCCGAGCCGGGCGAGGTCCGCGAGGCGGGCGCCCTCGCGCTCGCCGGGGTCGACG
>NZ_JABEMA010000234.1 GCF_013004605.1 Pseudokineococcus marinus | reverse complement strand
GCCGCCACCGCGCCGCTCGCGAGGGCGCCGGGGGGCGGCGCCCACAGGTCGACGCGGCGGCCGAGGAGGAGGTCGCCCTCGTCCTCGAGCGGCCCGCAGCGCAGGACGACGGCGTCCGCGGGCAGGAGCGCGTGGTCGACGTCGAGCAGCCCCGGGGACCCCGCGACGACGAGCAGCGGGCGGCCGTCAGCGGCCGGGGTCCCCGGGGGGAGGGCCACCGTCCTCAGGCCCCGACGCGGCGCAGGCGCGAGAGGGGGGCCTCCTCGCCCGGGAAGACGCGCTTCACGCCGTCGCCCATGGCGGTCTCGAGGATCCGGATGTCGCGCACGAGGGTCTTCAGGCCGTGCGGCTCGAGGCTCGCACCGTGGTCGCTGCCCCACATCGCCCGGTCGAGGGTGATGTGGCGCTCGACGGCGACGGCGCCGAGGGCGACGGCGGCCAGCGAGATCTGCAGCCCCGTCTCGTGGCCCGAGTAGCCCACCGGCACGCCGTAGCGCTCGGAGAGTGTCGTGATCGTGCGGAGGTTGGCCTCCTCCGGGGGCAGCGGGTAGGTCGAGGTCGCGTGCAGGAGCACCAGCTTGTCGGTGCCGAGGGCCTCGACGGCGGCGTCGACCTGCTCCAGGGTGCTCATGCCCGTCGACAGGATGACCGGCTTGCCCGTCTCCTTGAGCCGCTGGAGCAGCCCCATGTCGGTGACGGAGGCGCTGGCGACCTTGTGGACCGGCACGTCCATCGTCTCGAGGAAGTCGACGCTGGGCTCGTCCCACGGCGAGGCGAACCAGGCGACGCCCCGGGCGGCGGCGTGCTCGGCGACCGCCGTGTACTCCTCCTGCTCGAACTCGACCTTGTACTTGTAGTCGAGGTAGGTCATCTCGCCCCAGGGCGTCTGGCGGATCTGGGACTTCTGCGCCTCGGGGGTGGAGATCTCGGGCGTGCGCTTCTGGAACTTCACGGCCTGGCAGCCGGCGTCGGCGGCGACGTCGATGAGCTGCTTGGCGATCTCGACGTCGCCGTTGTGGTTGATGCCGATCTCGGCGATGACGTAGACGGGCTGGCCCGGGCCGACGAGGTCCTCGCCGATCTGCACGGGCCGGGCGGGTGCGGTCGTGTCGCTGGCGCTCATGGCTGGGCTTCCTTCGCGGTGATGACGAGCTCGGCGAGCTCGCGGACGGCCCCGTTGCCTCCGGGGCGGGACAGCCGCAGGCGCGCTGCGGCGAGGACGGACGGCGCGGCGTCGGCGACCGCGGCGGGCCACCCGACGAGCGCCATCGGTCCGAGGTCGTTGACGTCGTTGCCGACGTAGACGACGCGGGCCGGGTCGAGGTCGCGCTCGTCCAGCCAGCGGGCGAGCACCTCGGCCTTCTGCTCGACGCCGTGGAGGACGTCGACCCCCAGCTTGGCGGCGCGGCGGGCCACGACGCCGTCGCGCTCCTTGGAGAGCACGAGCAGGGGGACGCCCGCGCGGCGCAGTCGCTCCACGCCCATGCCGTCGCTGCGGGAGACGCGGACGCTCTCGACGCCGTTCGTGTCCACCCACGCGTCGTCGGCGGTGTGGACGCCGTCGAAGTCGGTGACGACGGCCTGGACCCCGGCGAGGCCGGCCGGGGGGAGCGGCGCCTCGAGCACGCCGGCGAGGGCGACCGCGAGCTCGAGCTCCCCCTCGGTGTCGATCTCGAGGGCGTGCGCCTCGGGGACGCGCTGCACGGCCACGCGGCCGGTGAAGCGGTGCCCGGTCTCGCGCAGCGCCGCGGTGCGCATGACGTAGAAGGCGCCGGTCTCGCGCAGCTGCGGCTCCAGGTCCTGGCGCCGGGGCCGCACGGCGCGGTCGTGGTTGACGCCGGTGGCGCCCTCGGCGCCGTCCGTCTCGCGCCAGAGGAAGGCGTGCGTCTCCACGGCGGAGAACACGGAGTCCGCCTCGCCCGCGGCGACGGCCCGCACGGCGGCGTCGAGGTCCGCGGGATCGATGAAGGGGCTCGTGGGCTGCACGAGGACGACGACGTCGGCGCGCCGGCCGTCGGCCTGGCGGGCCTCCCAGGCGTCGAGGGCGTGGAGGACGGCCGACTCGCTCGTGGCCGTGGGGCCGGAGAGGTCGGCGGGTCGCTCGACGACCTCCGCGCCGGCGTCGCGCGCCGCCGTGGCGATGCCGGCGTGGTCGGTGCTGACGACGACGGCGTCGACCGCCGGCGCCGCGAGGGCGGCGGCCGCGGCGCGCCCGACGAGCGGGACGCCCCCGACGCGGCGGAGGTTCTTCAGGGGCACGCCCTGGGAGCCTCCGCGCGCCGGCACGACGACGAGCGCGGTCACGGGACCTCCGGGATCGGCGAGCACGGGCGGTCGCGACCGTAGCAGCGCGTCGCACCGCCCTCCGGGACGCCGAGGCGCGGCGCCCCGCGGTCCGACCGGTGCAGGTCAGGCCCCCCGCGTGTAGCGCTCGAGGACCTCCGGGACGCCGGCGTCGAGGACGAGGCCGCCCTTCTCGAGGAGCAGCGCGCGGGTGCAGAAGCGCTTGAGGTCGGCGTCGCTGTGGCTGACGAGGAACATCGTGCGACCCGCGGCGAGGAGCTCGTCGATCTTGTCGTGGCAGCGGGCGCGGAAGGCCTTGTCGCCCACGGCGAGCACCTCGTCGACGAGGAGGATCGGCTCGTCGAGGTGGGCCATGACGCTGAAGGCCAGGCGCACCCGCATGCCGGAGGAGTAGTGCCGGAACGGGGTGTCGAGGAAGTCGCCGACCCCCGAGAAGTCGACGATGCGGTCGAAGCGCTCGGCCAGCTGCTGCTTCGTCAGGCCGTGCAGCGCGCTGACGATGCGGATGTTCTCCCGGCCGGTGAGCTCGTTGACGAACCCGCCCGTGATCTCGATGAGGGGGGCCACGCCCCCGTTGACGGCGACCGAGCCCTCGTCGGGCAGCAGCACCCCCGCGATGAGCTTGAGCAGCGTCGACTTGCCGCTGCCGTTGACGCCGACGACGCCGACGGCCTCGCCCGGCGCGACGGTGAAGGAGACGCGCCGCAGCGGCCAGAACCGCCCCTCGTCGGGCGCCGTGCTCTCGCCGCGGGAGAGCAGCTCGCGCACGAAGAGGTTGCGCCGGCGGTGGCGGTTGAAGCGGATGCCGAGGCCGTCGACGACGATGGCGGGCTGGCCCGGCGGGATCGGTCGGCGGGCCTGGGGGAGGGCGCTCACGTCACAGCTCCTTCAGGGCCGGGCGCTCCAGCCGCGCGAAGACGACGGAGCCCGCGACCAGGGCGACCACGGCGACGGCGGCCGAGACGCCGACCGGGCCCCAGCCGCTGAAGGCCTCGGGGAACCAGGCCGCCCGGTAGAGGTCGATGATCCCGGCCATCGGGTTGAGCACGTACCAGGGGCGCACGGCCTCGGGCACGTCCGCGAGCCCGTAGAAGATGGGCGAGCCGTAGAAGCCGAGCCGGGTGACGAGGCCGACGATGTTGGTCGAGTCGGTGACGAGCACGCCGACCGGGCTCAGCAGGAGGCTCAGCCCCACGAGCAGCACGGCCTGGATGAGGAAGGCCAGCGGCAGGGCCAGCAGGTACAGGCTCGGCGGGTGGGCGAAGACGACCGCGAAGAGCACGACGACGGGCAGCGCGAAGACGTACTCCGTGCCCCGCGAGAAGACGGTCCGCAGCGCCCAGACCTCGCGCGGCAGGCGCACGGCGCCGACGAGCTGCTTGTCCTTCGTCAGCGCCCGCGGCGCGTCACCCAGGGCCTTGGACGTCCAGGTCCAGGCGAGCAGCCCTGTGATGAGGAAGAGGATGTAGGGGTCCTCGCCGACGTCGCGCTGGAAGATGACCGTGAAGACGAGGTAGAAGACCAGCGACATCAGCAGCGGGTCGAGGAAGGACCACAGCCAGCCGAGGACGGAGTCGGCGTACCGGACCTTGACGTCGCGGCGCACGAGCAGGCCCAGCACGGGCATCCCGGTCCGCAGGTCCGCCAGCCGCTGCCGCATGCCACCTCGTCCGCGTCGTCCCGCTCCCGCGGGCTGGGCGCGGACGGGACGCCCGCGCACCGGGCCCCCGGGGCTCCGGCGCAGCGAGGCTACCCGGGGCGCGTGGGAGCATCGGCCGCGGTGGACATCCAGAACTACTTCTACGGCCACGCCCAGGTCCTCGCCGGGGTGGTGGGACGCGCGCGCCCGCCCCGCACCGACGCCCTCGTCCAGCACGGCTGGTCGCTGCAGGACCCGCTGCGGGCGCACTTCGCGGACTTCCCCGGGCTGGGGGCGCGCCGCTACCTCGTCTTCTCGCACGGCTCGCGCACCTGGGCGGCGGGCGACGGCGCGGGCGCGGCGGCGCGGGCTCGCACCACGCCGGTCGGCGCGCCGTGGCTGCACCTGCTGCGGGCGCTCGGGCCCGAGGCCCTGCGGGGCGAGGAGGGCGGGGGCGTCCTCGTCTTCCCGGCGCACGGGACGGCGCTGCTGCGCCTGCGCCGCCGCGACGCCGAGCTCGCGGCTCGCGTGCGCGCCGAGCACGGGCCCTCCGTCGTCTGCCTGCACGCCGACGACGCCCGGGACCCCGCGGTCGTGGCGGCCTGGTCCGCCGCGGGCCACGACGTGCGCACCGCCGGGGGGCGCCGGGACCCGCGCTTCCTCCTGCGCCTGGCGGGGATGCTGGCCGGCGCGTCGTCCGTCGTCACCGAGGGCCTGTCCACCTCCGCGTGGTGCGCGGCCTCCGCCGGGGTGCCCGTGCGGGTGCTGGGGGCGGAGCGTCACGAGCTGGAGGACGCGGCCAGCGCGTCGGCGCCGCCCACGATCTCCGTGATCTCCTGGGTGATCTCCGCCTGCCGGGCCTGGTTGGCGAGGCGCGTGTACATCTTCACGAGGTCCTCGGCG
>NZ_JABEMA010000233.1 GCF_013004605.1 Pseudokineococcus marinus | reverse complement strand
CGCGGTGCACCGCGTCCTCGGCGCACCGCTCCCCCGCAGCGGGCGCCCGCGCCGCCCGGCCGACGCGCACGTGGCGGACGCCACCCCGCCGTCGCGGCGCGCGTGCGCCAAGATGCCCGCCGTGACGACCCCGGCCGACGTGCGCGCGCCCGACCTGCGCATCCCCGCGGAGCTGCTGCCCGCCGACGGGCGCTTCGGGTCCGGGCCGAGCAAGGTCCGCCCCGCCCAGGTCTCCGCGCTCACCGGGATAGCGCGGACCGTCGTCGGCACCTCGCACCGGCAGGCGCCCGTCAAGGACCTCGTCCGCCGCGCCCGCGAGGGCCTCGCCGCCCTGCTGGGCGCGCCCGACGGCTACGAGGTCGTCCTCGGCAACGGCGGGTCGACGCTGTTCTGGGACGTCCTCACCGTCGGGCTCGTCCGCGAGCGCGCGCAGGCCTGCGTCTACGGGGAGTTCACCGCCAAGCTGGCCGCGGCGCTGGCCGCCGCGCCCTTCCTCGCCGAGCCTGACGTCGTCCGCGCGCCCCACGGGTCGCTCGCCGTCCCGCAGGCGCGCGCGGGCGTCGACACGTACGCCTACGCGCACAACGAGACGTCCACCGGCGTCGTGGCCCCCGTGGTCCGGCCGGAGGGCGCCGACGCCGACGCGCTCGTCGTCGTCGACGCGACGTCGGCCGCCGGGGGCGTGCCCGTCGACCTCGCCGAGACCGACGTCTACTACCTCGCCCCCCAGAAGGCGCTGGCCTCGGACGGCGGGCTGTGGCTCGCCGTCTGCTCCCCCGCCGCGCTGGCGCGGGCCGAGGAGGTCGCGGCGCTCGGCCGCTGGACGCCGGCGTCGCTGTCCTTCCCGCTGACCCTGGAGGCGAGCCGCAAGGAGCAGACGCTCAACACGCCGGCCGTCGTCACCCTCGCCCTCCTCGTCGACCAGCTCGAGTGGCTGCTCGAGCAGGGCGGCCTCGCGTGGGCCGCCGAGCGCACGGCGGCCTCCAGCGGCCACCTCTACGCCTGGGCGCAGGCGCGGGAGTGGGCGCGGCCCTTCGTCGCCGACCCGGCGCACCGCTCCCCGGTCGTCGGCACGGTCGACGTGCTCGCGCCGGTCGACGCCACGGCCGTGCGCGCGGTGCTGCGCGCCAACGGCGTCGTCGACGTCGACCCCTACCGCGCCCTCGGGCCCGACCAGCTGCGCGTCGGCATGTTCCCCGCCGTCGAGCCCGCCGACGTCGAGGCCCTGACGGCGTGCGTCGACTGGGTCGTGGAGCAGCTGTCGTGAGGGGCCCCGGAGCGGGCGACCGGCACGGGCGGCGCCCGGCCCCCGGGGGCGCCGCGCGAGCCCGCATGGCCGTGCGCCACGCCGAGCGGGCGGGCCGCGCGGCCCAGGGCTCGGCGCGCGCGGCGGCGGAGGCCTCGGTCCGTAGGCTGCCCGACATGTCGCGCACCGCAGCGTGGGCGGTGGACGGCGCCCGCTTCGTCCTCCAGCGCCTCGTCCTCCGCCCGCTCGTGCGGTCGGTGGTCTCCGTCGAGGTCGAGGGCGCCGAGCGGGTCCGCGACCTGCCGACGCCCTTCGTCGTCGTCGCCAACCACTCGAGCCACCTCGACGCGCCCCTCGTCCTCGGGGCGCTGCCGCCGCGCGTGAGCCAGCGGCTCGCCGTCGCCGCGGCGGCCGACTACTTCTTCGACGCGCGGTGGCGCGCCCGCATCACCGGCCTGGTGTTCAACGCCTTCCCCGTCGACCGCGGGGGCACCCGGGGCAGCCACCGCGGCCTCGCCGCCCAGCTGCTCGACGAGGGCGTCCCCCTGCTGCTCTTCCCCGAGGGCACCCGCTCGCGCGACGGCTCCATGGCCCCCTTCAAGGTCGGCGCGGCGGCGCTGGCCGTCACGCGCGGCGTCCCGGTGGTGCCGGTCGCCCTCGTCGGGGCCTACGCCGCGATGCCGCGCGGCCGCAGCTGGCCGCTGCCCGGCCGCCCGCCCGTCAAGGTCGTCGTCGGCGAGCCGCTGCACCCGCGCGAGGGCGAGAACGCCCGGGCCCTGACGCAGCGGGTGGCCCTCGCGGTCGAGCGGCTCGTGCTCGGGCAGGACGAGGCCGACGGCGAGGGCGAGGGCGGCCCGGGCGTCGTCGCCGTCGTCGAGACCGAGGGGCGGCGGGCGGCCGACCCGGCGGAGGCGTCCCTCCCCGCGGAGGACGACGCCTCGACGACGCCCGGACCGGGCCGAGACGAGGGGCGCCCCGGCGCGGGGGCATCATGAGCCCCATGGACGACGCGGCGCCGCAGACCACCCCCCTCGACGCCCCCGGGCGCTCGCCGCGCACCGACCAGGCCGCGCAGGACGCCCGCGAGGGCGACGGCGGCAGCGGCGTCCAGCACATGAAGTGGTGGGGCTGGGGCCGCGAGGGCGTCAGCTTCGACCACCGCGACAAGCCGAAGCTGCAGCCCTTCGTGCTCGAGAAGGTCGGCGTCGACCTCGACACCCCGGGCCGCCCCGCGCTCGACTTCGACGAGCTGCCGGTGCCGGACAGCCGCGCCCCCGAGGAGCTGCTCGCGGCGCTGCGGACGGCGGCCGGCGACGGCCACGTGCACACCGGCGCCATGGAGCGCGTCGTCCACACCTACGGCAAGAGCCTGCGCGACCTGCTGCGCCTGCGCGCCGGCGACCTGCCCCGCACGCCCGACGTCGTCGTCTACCCCGGTGACGAGGACGCCGTCCGCGCCGTCGTCGACGCCGTGGCGGACGCCGGCGCCGTGCTCATCCCCTTCGGCGGCGGCAGCAGCATCTCCGGCAGCCTGCACCCGCGGGCCGACGAGCAGCGCCCCGTCGTTTCCCTCGACCTGGGCCGGATGAACCGGGTGCTCGAGGTCGACGAGCACTCGCGCCTGGCGCGCGTGCAGGCCGGCGTCCTCGGCCCCGACCTCGAGGACCAGCTGGGCGCGCGCGGCTGGACGATGGGCCACGTCCCTGACTCCTTCACGCACTCGACGCTCGGCGGCTGGATCGCCACGCGCTCGTCCGGGGCGCAGTCCGACAAGTACGGCGACATCGCCGACCTCACCCGCGCGCTGCGCGTCGTCCAGCCGGGCCGCGTCGTCGCCACCCGCCCGGTGCCGAGCGAGGCCACGGGCCCGAGCGTGCGCGACATGCTCATCGGCTCCGAGGGGCGCCTCGGCGTCATCACCGAGGCGTGGGTGCAGGTGCACCGCCTGCCGGAGAACCGGCAGATCCTCGGCTACTTCTACCCCTCGTTCGAGGCGGGCCTGGCCGCGATGCGCGACATCGCCGCGAGCGACGCCTCCACCGTGCTCACGCGGGTGTCCGACGCGAACGAGACGGCGTTCTCCTTCGCGACCGGCAAGCGCAGCCGCGGCGTCTCGCACCTCGTCAGCTCCGGGCTCAAGACCGTGCTGAAGCGCCGCGGGTGGGATCTCGACGCGATCTGCCTGTCCTTCGTCGGCTTCGAGGGCGGCGCCGACGCCGTCAAGGCGAACCAGGCGGTCGTCAAGAAGATCGTCAAGGCCCACGGCGGGATCGTGGTCGGCAAGGGCCCGGGCACGCTCTACGACCAGAAGAAGTTCGACACCCCGTACATCCGCGACTACATCCTCGACCGCGGCGCCCTCGCCGACGTCTCGGACACCGCGGCGTCGTGGTCGACCCTCCTGCCGCTCTACCGCCACGTGCGCGAGCAGGCCGACCGCGCCTTCGCCCGGGTCGGCGTCCAGGGCTGGATCATGTGCCACCTGTCGCACAGCTACCACGGCGGCGCGTGCCTGTACTTCACCTTCGCCTTCCAGCAGGTGAGCGAGACCCCGCTCGTGGAGTACGACGTCGTCAAGGGCGCGATCCAGCAGGCCTTCGTCGACGCCGGCGGCACGCTCTCGCACCACCACGCCGTCGGCACCGAGCACGCGCAGTGGCTCGCGGAGGACATCTCCCCCGCCGGGCGCGCGATGCTCGGCGAGCTCTTCGCCGCGGTGGACCCGCAGGGGCAGATGAACCCCGGCGCGATCGTCGACTGACGCGCCGCCGCCGGGGGCGCCGGAGACGGACTTCGTAGCCTTTCTCCGCTCAGGGCGGCCTCCGGGACGGAGTTCGTAGCCTTTCTCCGCTCAGGGCCGCCTCCGGGACGGAGTTCGTCGCCCTTCTCCGTCAGGGGAGGGCGGCCACCGCCCCGGCGCCGAGGCGGTGGACGACGTCGACGCGGTCGAGCCCCTCGGGCCGGTGGGTGAGCAGGAGGACGCCGCGGCCGGAGGCGGCGTCGAGGAGGTCGGCGACGAGCGCCTCGGCCGTCGCCTCGTCGAGCCCCTCGGTCGGCTCGTCGAGGACGAGCACCGCCGGGTCGACGAGGAGGGCCCGCGCCGCGGCGAGACGACGGCGCTCGCCCCCCGAGACGGTGCCCTCGCCGAGCCACGTGCCGAGCCCCGCGGGCAGGCGGGAGAGCCAGTCCCCCAGGCGGACCCGCTCGAGGACGGCGACGAGCTCGGCGTCCGTCGCGCCGGGGCGGGCGAGCCGGAGGTTCTCGCGCAGGGTCGAGGCGAAGAGGTGGTCGCCGTGGTCGCCGACGACGGCGACGCGGCGGCGGACGTCGTCCCCGGCCAGCGTGCGGACGTCGACGCCGCCGAGCCGCACCTCGCCCGCCCGCGGGTCGAGCAGGCGGGTGAGGACGGCGACGAGCGTCGACTTGCCCGAGCCCGACGGCCCGAGCACGGCGACGCGGCCGCCGTCGGGGACGTCGAGGTCGAGGCCGTCGAGCGCCGCCGGGCGCGCCGGGTCCCAGCCGGCGACGAGGCCCCGCACCGCCAGGGCGGACGACGCGGGCAGCGGCGCAGGTGACGCCGGCTCGACGACGACGGGCGACGTCGCGAGGGCGTCGAGCCGGGAGCGCGCCTGGCGCGCGCGCCGGGCGGCGAG
>NZ_JABEMA010000232.1 GCF_013004605.1 Pseudokineococcus marinus | reverse complement strand
CGCACGCGCGGGCGAGCCGGTGCGGGTGCGGGCGGGCGGGGCCGTCGGCGCGACGGCCGGCCGGCCGGGGACGACGCCGCGGGTCCTCGTCGTCGCGGACACCGACAGCTACCTCAAGTGGGGCGCGGCCCTGGCGACCTCCGCCCCGGGCCCCGCTGAGCTGGTCCTGCTGCGCACGCCGCTGCTGCCCTCGGCCGTCCAGGTCCGCTCCGCCCTCGCGGGCACGCGGTGGGAGGGGCGGCAGCCGCCGGTCGTGAGCGCCGCCCGCCTCCGCCGCCGCGTCCGCGAGCTCGCGCCCGACGTCGTCGTCCTCGCCCTCGTCGGGCCGCTCGTCGACCTCGTGGCCCGCGCGTGCGTGCCGGGCGGCCGCGCCGAGCGGCCGATCGTGCTCAGCGGGCTGCCGGGCATCGCCGTCCCGACGAGCGCGCTGGCCCTGCACCACCGCCGGCGCGCGGACGTCCTCGTCGTCCACTCGCGGCGCGAGCAGCGGGACGCCCTCGCCCTGCTCGAGCCGGCGGGGGCGCGGACGACGGCGCTGCTGCAGCGCCTGCCCTTCCTGCCGCAGCTCCCGGAGGGAGCGCCCGAGGCGCTCGGGCCGCCGCCCGGGGGCCCCGGGAGGCGAGCGGTCCTCTACGCGCCGCAGGCCCTGGCGCCGAGGACCGACGCGGAGCGGGCGTCGGTCCTCGCGGCGCTCGCCGACCTCGCGGCGGCCCGGCCCGAGCTGGACGTCGTCGTCAAGGTCCGCGGTGAGCGCCTCGACGAGCAGACGCACCGGGACCGGACGGACTACCGCCGCCTCGCGCCGGGCGCGGGGGGAGACGGACGCGTGCGGGTCGCGGCGGGTCCGCTCGGCGAGCACCTGCGCGGCGCGGCCGGCCTCGTCACCGTCGGCTCCACCGCCTCCCTCGAGGCCGTCGCCGCCGGCGTGCCGGTGCTCGTGCTCGAGGACTTCGGCGTCGGGCCCGAGCAGTTCAACGAGGTCTTCCGCGGCAGCGGGGTGCTGGGCACGCTGGACGACCTCCGGGCCGGTCGCTTCCTGTCGCCGCGCGCGGACTGGCTCGAGGACAACTACTTCCACCGGGGGCAGCCGGACCTCTGGTCGCGGCTCCCCGGTGCCGACCGACGGGCGCGACCTCCGGTGCCCCTGGCGGTCGCGCCGCGGGGCACGGCCGTCCTGGCCGCCCTCGAGGTCCTCCTGCCCCCCGCGGTGCACCGGGCGCTCCGCCGGAGCGCCCTGGGCGCCCTGGCGGCCGTCCGTCAGAGGCGGGGGACCTGGGCCTCGAAGACGTCGAGGAGCGAGGCGGCGTAGTCGGTCGTCACGTGGTTCTGGTCGCGGGGCACGCGCAGGTTGCCGACCACGGCCGGGCACGTCTCGTCGTCGCAGAAGCGGTCGAGGACGCGCAGGACCGTGACGTCCGGGACGAGCTCGGCGGCGCGCAGGAGCGGGTCGGCGTTCCGCAGGGCCTCGTCGCGGGCCGTGGCGCAGGCGGCGGGGTCCTCGTAGTGCTCGGCGAGGCAGTCGACGACCTCGGCCCCCTGGCCGGGCTCGGGGGTGTCCTCGACCACGACCACGCCGACGCCGGCGTCCAGGAGCGCCCGCCACTGCTCGGCGAAGCCCGCGACGCCCGGCGCCTCGCCGGTGCCGGTGTCGACGTAGTCCGACCCGCGCCAGGCGGAGGTGATGACGAGGTCGACGTCGCCGCCGGTGAGCTCCTCGAGCGTCCCGGCGTTCGCCTCCGCGCACGCCCCGCCGCGCACGTCCCGCTCGCGCTGCTCGGCGTTGAAGGGGCAGCTGTTGTGCAGGTACGTCACGAGGCGCCACCCGCGCTCGCGGGCGAGCGGCTCGACCGCCGGGAACCAGTGGGCGGCGTGGGAGTCCCCGACGAGGGCCACGACCGGTGCGCCGGGATCCGTGCTGCCGAAGGTGCAGGGCTTCGTCTCCCGCCACTCGGCGAGCGAGCGGCAGCCCTTGCGGGGCGTCGCCTCGTCCTCGGTGGCGGGGTCGGGGACGAAGCCGGTGACGCCGGTGGGGAAGGGCGCGAGGCCGTCGGCGGGGACGACCTCGGCGCCCAGCGGCGTGTCGGGGGCGAGGAGCGCGTCGAGGGTCTGGGAGCGGGCGGCCACGGCCGCGTCCTGGGCGCGCAGCGGCACTAGGGCGAGCAGGCAGACGGCGGTCATGGCCGCCAGCGCCGGCAGCAGCGAGCGGCGCGCCCGCCGGCGGGGCCAGGACCAGGTGCGCAGCGGCTGCTCGACGAAGCGGTAGGAGGCCAGCGCCGCGACGACGGAGGCGGCGGCCAGGCCGAGGGCCAGGGGGCGGCTGGGGGGCAGGTCGAGGGCCGCGGGCACGAGGAGGATGAGGGGCCAGTGCCACAGGTACAGCGAGTAGGAGACGTCGCCCAGGCGCTGGACGGGGCGCAGGTCGACCAGCGGGGTCGGCGTCCAGGCGCCGGCGGTGCGCCCGGCGGCGATGACGGCGGCTGCCCCCAGCACCGGAGCCAGGGCCACCGAGCCCGGGAAGTCGCTGCCGTCCAGGACCACGGCGGAGACGCCGATCGCGGCGAGGCCCGCCCAGGCGAGGAGCCCGGAGAAGACCCGACCGCGGGGGGAGCGGTCGCCGAGGGCCACGGCCAGCAGGCCGCCGACGGCGAGCTCCCACACGCGGGTGGGCGTGACGAAGTAGGCGGCCGGCGAGCCGGTGGCCGTCCAGAGCACCGACGTGGCGAAGGAGGCGACCACGACGAGGCTCATGGCCGCGGCGGCGACGGCGCGCAGCGGCAGCCCGCGTCGCGTCGCCACGACGACCGCCGCGACGACCAGGAGGGGCCACAGGACGTAGAACTGCTCCTCGACCGCCAGGGACCAGAAGTGCTGCAGCGGCGTCGCGGCGGCGTCCTGGGCCAGGTAGTCCACCGACTGCTGCGCGAGGACCCAGTTCTGGGCGTACAGCGTGGAGGCGACGGCCTGCACGCCGACGTCGGCCCACCGGGTGGAGGGCAGCACGAGCAGCGAGGCGAGCACGACGACGACCGTGACGACGAGCGCGGCGGGCAGGATGCGCCGCGCCCGGGCGGCCCAGAAGTCCCGCAGGCGCACCCGGCCGGTGCGCGAGACCTCGCGCATGAGGTGGCCGGTGATGAGGAAGCCCGAGATGACGAAGAAGACGTCGACCCCGACGAAGCCGCCGGGCAGCAGGGACGGGTTGAGGTGGTAGACGACCACGAGCCCGACGGCGAGCGCGCGCAGCGCCTGGACCTCCGGGCGCAGGCCGCGGCGCACCGCGCGCCGCCCCGACCCGTCCGGCTCCACGGCGTCCCGCTCCGGCGCCGGCGGGCGCTCGGCCAGAGAACGGCCCGTCACCGCAGCACCCGCGCCAGGGCGTCCTCCGCCCGCTGCGCCGTGCCCGGCGCCCACCGGTAGGCCCGCGTCTTGAGCGCGCGGACGGCCCGCCAGCGTCCGGGGCCGCGGCGGGCGCCCGGCGCGCCGGCCAGCGCGGCCGTGGCGGTGAGGTAGGCGCTGCGGGCGGCGAAGTACGACGACGAGGCGACCGAGGGGAGCACCCGCCGCTCCGGGTGCTCGAGCAGCTCCTCGACCCGGCGGGCGACGCGCTCGGCCGGTGTGGTGCCCGGCTCGCCGAAGAAGTACCCGTCGAGCCAGGCCCGGTCGGGCTCGGGCAGGTCGTCGGCCTCCAGGTCGTCGAAGGTCCGCAGCAGGCCCGAGCTGACGAAGACCTGGTTCCCCAGCTGCTCGCGCACCCCGAGGTCGCTGACGAGCGCCGTCGTCACGCCGGCGCCGACCGACTCGAGGGCCGCCGTCGACGACACCGTCAGGAGGAGGTCGACCTCGTCGAGCTGGGCGCTGATCGGCGTGTAGTCGACGTGGAAGTTCGGCGGGAGGTCGCGCCCCGCGAGCAGCCGCTCGGGGTGGTGGGCCATGCGGTGGAACGTGTCCTCGCCCGGGCGGTGCCGGGGCTTGAGGCGCACCTGGCGGTCCGGGTGACGCACGGCGTAGCGCACGAGCCGGTCGTAGACGTAGAGCCGCTCGGCCCGGCGCTCGGGGACGGTCGGCTGGTCGGCGAAGAGGACCGTCCGGGGCGCGCCGGTGGTGCGCCGCGGGGCCGCGGCCGACCCGAGCAGGGGGAGGCCGCTGAGCAGGAGGTTGCTGTCGTCGAGGCCGAGGGCCGCCGCGGTGCGGCGGAAGCGCTCGAGGTCCTCACCGCTGTTGACGGCGATCACGTCGGCGGCGGCGCGGTCGAGGTACCCGGCCACGAGCTTCTCGATGATGACGCCGACCCAGCCGCAGACGACCACCGGCAGCCGGTCGCCCCCGCGGGAGACGAGGTCCTGCGTGAAGCGCTCCACGAAGGGCCCGGACAGGGCGAGGGCGACGACGTCGGCGTCGAGGGAGGCGGCCACGACCTCGTCCCAGGGCGCTTCCTCGAGCACCGCCGAGGAGTGGGCGTACTCGGCCTGCTGCGCCGGGGAGATCGCGTGCCGCACGTCCGAGGGGACGATCGTGCGGCACGCGATGCCGCGCGCCTCGAGGGCCTCCTGCACGCGCCCCACCCACTTGAGCTGGGAGTCGAAGGCCGCGACGAGGACGGCCGTCCTCGTGCGGGCGGCCGGGCGCGCGGGGGCGCCCCCGTCGTCGGGCGCGGTCGTGGTCGTGGCGTCCATGGCCGTCCTCCGTGGTGTCGACCCGGGCGACGTGGCTCCGCGGGTCGGTCGTGTCCTGGTCGTCGTGCGTCGGTCGGTCGTGCGCTGGTCGGTCGCGAGGGGCTCAGCGGCCGCGGCGCAGGAGCGCTCGCGCCAGCAGCGCGCGCGCCGCCCACGCCTGGACCGGCTCCCCGAGCGCGGTGTGGGCGCGCACGAGGGCCCGCGCGCTGCGCGCCGACC
>NZ_JABEMA010000231.1 GCF_013004605.1 Pseudokineococcus marinus | reverse complement strand
GACCTCCCGCCGCCGCCCGGCTGGCCGGGCTCGGCCGGGGACCCGGGCTGGGGGTCGGGCTGCGGCTTCGCCCCCGCGCGACCGGGCGCCGACGGCTCGGGGCGCTTGGCCGTGAAGAGCAGGTCGCCCTGCGGCGTCCACACCGGCGCGGCCTCGCCGGTGCTCCCGCGGGTCAGGCGACGGCAGGGGCCGCCGTCGAGCGGCGACTCCCACAGGCTCGTCACGTAGCCGGTGCCGTCGCCGTCGAGCCCCGCGACCGCGAGCGCGAGACGGCGTCCGTCCGGGCTCAG
Source organism: Pseudokineococcus marinus (assembly GCF_013004605.1). Classification (GTDB taxonomy): domain Bacteria; phylum Actinomycetota; class Actinomycetes; order Actinomycetales; family Quadrisphaeraceae; genus Pseudokineococcus; species Pseudokineococcus marinus. Next base: position 4,633 of record NZ_JABEMA010000231.1, on the reverse strand, counting down.
GGCGAGGCCGCTCACGCGCGGCTGCGCGACGTAGGCGGAGAGGTCGGCGAGCGGGTCCGCGGCGGGGCGGTCGTCCGTCGCGCGGTCGTGAGGGGACGTCGTCACGGCCCTGTGCTACCACGCGCAGGCCCCGGCGACCGGGCGAGCGTCGGCGCCTCGGCGTCCACGGGGACGGAGAAGGGCTGCGAGGTCCGCGGCACAAGCTCTCGCAGACGGAGAAGGGCTACGAAGTCCGCCGTACGGGGCTCCGGGGACGGAGAAGGGCTACGAAGTCCGGGGAGAGCGCGGCGGGCGGGTCAGCGGCGGGGGGCGCCCTGGCGGTCGCGCTCGGCGAGCATCGCGTTGTAGGCCACCAGCTCGGCGTCGCCGGTGCGGTCGGCGGTGCGGTCGCGGCGGCGCTGCTCGCGCTCGTCGCTGCGGGCCCACTGCACGGCGACGACGACGACGAGCAGGAGGGTGGGGAACTCGCCGATGCCCCAGGCGATGCCGCCGCCGGTGCGCTGGTCGGCGAGCGCGTCGATCCCCCAGCCGGTCGAGGAGAACCAGCTGCCGGCGAGCAGGGTCTCGCTCGAGATGATGGCGATGCCGAAGAAGGCGTGGAACGCCATCGTCGCGAAGAGCAGGACGACGCGGAGCGGGTAGCTCGGCCGGTTCGGTCCCGGGTCGATGCCCACGAGCGCGTTGGCGAAGAGGTACCCCACCCCGAGGAAGTGGACCATCATCAGCTCGTGGCCCACGTGGGTCGACAGCGCGAGCTCGAACAGCGGCGTGTAGTAGAAGACGATGAGGCTGCCCGCGAAGAGCACCGCCGCCACGACGGGGTGGGAGACGACCCGCAGCCAGCGCGACTCGGTGAGGACGACGAGCCACTCCCGGACCCCGCGCGAGCCGTCGCGGCGCTTGGGGATCGAGCGCAGCGCGAGCGTCATCGGCGCCCCGAGGACGAGCAGCACCGGGATGAGCATGCTCAGCACCATGTGCTGGACCATGTGGGCGCTGAAGACCGTGCGGCCGTAGGCGGCCGGGGCCCCGCTCGTCATGTACACGAGGACGACCAGCCCGATGGCGAAGGCGACGGTGCGGCCGACGGACCATCGGTCGCCGCGGCGGCGCAGGCGGGCGACGCCGCGCCCGTAGGCGACGGCGAGCGCCAGGGCGACGGCGATCCACAGCACGTCGGTCTGCCACTGCGTCACGAGGCTGGACGGGCGGAACGGCTCCGGCAGCGCCTCGCCGGTGAGGAGCTCCGCGGGCGTGGGCGCGGGGGGCAGCTCCTGCGGCACGGGCGGCGGGGTCAGCGACAGCGCCGCCGCGACGCCGGACACGGCTCCCAGCAGCACGACCTCGCCGCCGACGAGCCGCCAGAAGGGCCCGCGGGCGCCCGCGCCGGCGGCCGTGCGCGTGTCGATGGCGGCGAGCAGCGAGCGCCGGTGGACCCACCCGGCGAAGCCGAGCAGGACGCTGGCCGTCGCCTTGGCGACGACGAGGAGCCCGTAGCCGGTGCCGAGGAGGTCGGCGAGCCCGGCGACGCGCAGCGAGGCGTTGGCCACGCCCGAGGCCACGACGAGCACGAACCCCACGAGCGCCAGCGAGGAGTAGCGGCGCGCGACCACGGGGAGCTCGGCGCCGGTGCTGCGGGCGACGGCGACGAGCGCCATGAGACCGCCGAACCACACCGCGACGCCGAGGACGTGCAGCCCCCAGGAGGTGACCGCCGTCTCGTGGCCGCTCGTGCCCGTCGAGTGGGCGTTGAGGGCGAGCGGCACGATCGCCAGCGCGCCGAGGGCGGCCGTCCAGCCAGCGCCGGCGGGCGTCCGCACGCCGACGGCCGCGGTGGCGACGAGCGCGACGACGACGGTCGACACGAGGAGCGCCTGCCCCTGGGTGATCTGCGTGGCGACGATCGCGAGCTGGGCGCCGAAGGAAGGGTCGGCGAGCGGCGTCCCCGAGAGGTTGGCGGCCGTGAGGACCAGCACGGCCAGGCTGGCGACCGTCCAGACCCCGGACGCCACCGCCGCCGCCCGGGCCGCCGGGGCCCAGGACGGCGCGCGCGCCGGGACGACGCCGGCCGCGAGGACGAGGCCGCCGAGCGTCATCGCCATCGCCAGGTCGCGCAGCAGGGTCGCCACGGGCAGCCCGTACCGGACGAGCGCGCCGGGGTCGCGCACGAGGTCGGGCGAGGCGGCGCCACCGGTCGCGAGGGCCCAGAGCAGGCCGAGCGCCGTGGCCAGCGGGGTGAGGACGACGACGACGAGCCACCACCGCGGCGGCGAGGACGTGCCCGCCCGCGCGCCCGTGGGGCGGGGCGCACGAGCGCTCCCGCCGTCCCGCTGCGCCGTCGGCGCCGTCCCCGCGCTCACGCAGCAAGGGTAGGCGCCGCCCCGGCGAGCTCTCGGCCGCCTCCGCACCGCGGGCGAGCAGGCGACGACTCGCCCCCTGCGCGGCCCCATCCGGGGCGAACGGGCGACGACTCGCCCTCTGGGCGGCCCCATCCGGGGCGAACAGGCGACGACTCGCCCTCTGCGCGGCCCCATCCGGGGCGAACAGGCGACGACTCGCCCTCTGCGCGGGCCCGTCCGGGGCGAACAGGCGACGACTCGCCGGGGGGGGCGTGTCAGAGGCGGCGGTCGGCGAGCACCGGGAAGGCGGCGCGGGCGGCGTCGACGACGCCGGGGTCGACGTCGACGACGAGGACCTCCTCGGCCTCGCCCGCCTCGGCGAGCACGGCGCCGTCGGGGCCGACGACGGCGCTCGCGCCGGCCATGGGCGTGCGGGCGTGCGTGCCGGCGGTGCCGCAGGCGGCGAGGAGCACCTGGTCCTCCAGCGCGCGGGCCCGCACGAGGAGGCGCCAGTGCTCGGCGCGGGCGGCGGGCCAGGCGGCGGGGACGACGACGAGCCGGGCGCCGCGGTCGACCAGCGCGCGGAACAGCTCGGGGAAGCGCAGGTCGTAGCAGGTCGCCAGGCCGACAGGCAGCCCGGCGGGTGAGCCGGACGAGGGGCCTCCCGGCAGGGGGGCGTCGACGACGACGACCTCCTCCCCCGGCGTCATCACCTCCGACTCCCCGCGCCCGTGCCCGAAGCGGTGCACCTTGCGGTAGCGCGCGAGCAGGGCGCCGTCCGGGCCGAGGAGCAGCGAGGTGTTGTGGAGGGCGTCGCCGTCGCGCTCCACGAGGGAGCCCGCGTGGACGACGGCGCCGCAGGCCCGGGTGGCGTCGGCCATCGCCCGCGCCGTCGGCCCGTCGAGCGCCTCGGCCCGCTCGGCCCACGTCGCGCTGGCGAACCCGCCGTGCGCCCACAGCTCCGGCAGGACGACGAGGTCCGCACCCTCCTGCGCGGCCACCAGCGCGGCGACGCGGTCGCGCCGGGCCGCGACGGGCTCGTCGTCGCCGTAGCCGACCTGGAGCAGGTGGAGCCTCACGACCAGACGACCGCCTGGCTGGGGCGCTCGAGGACGGCGGCGACGTCGGCGAGGAAGCGCCCCGCCTGGGCGCCGTCGACGACCCGGTGGTCCACGGTCAGGCCGAGGGTCGTCGTCCAGCGCGGCCGGACACGGCCCTTGTGCACCCACGGCCGCTGCGCCACGGAGCCGAGCGCGAGGATCCCCGTCTGGCCGGGGTTGAGCAGCGGCGCTCCCGCCTCGATGCCCAGCGACCCGATGTTCGTGATGGTGAACGAGCCGCCGGTCATCGCCTCGGGCGCGGTGCGGCCCTCGCGCGCGGTCGTCGTCAGCTCGCCGAGGGCGCGCGCCAGCTCGAGCAGGTCGAGGGCGTGGGCGTCGCGGGCGACCACCACGACGACCGGCCCGCCGACGACGTCCGCGGGCACGCGCACCGCGGCGGCACCGAGCCGCTGCCCCGGGCCGCGGGCTCCGCGCACGACCAGCGGGGCGACGACCGGCGCGACTACGACCGGGGCTACGAGGAGGGGCGGGCCGCCGTTCTGGGCCCGGGCGCGGGTGCCGGCGCCGCGACCGGCGAGCGCGTCGCGCAGCGCGAGGGCACGCGGTCGCCCAAGCCCGCGAAGACGAGCGCGGCGGCGACCTTCGCCCTCGTCTTCGGCCTGTCGTCGCTGCTGTCGGCCCTGACCCTGCTGCTCACGCCGCTGGCGCTGGTGCTCGGCATCATCGGCCTCGTCCTCGGCGTCGTCGGCATCTCGATGACCAAGCGCGTCGGCGTCACCGGCCGCGGTCTCGCCGTCGGCGGCCTCGTCCTCGCCGTGCTGGGCCTCGTCGCCAGCCTCGTCCTCATCATCGGCATCACGACCGTCCTCAACGACGACCAGGCCGTCCAGCGGCTGCAGGAGCAGGTGCAGCAGCTGCAGAGCCAGCTGCCCGAGGACCTGCAGCCGACGACCGGGAGCTGAGCCGGTCCGCCGAGACGGAGGCTGTGGTCACGACGGGGGGTCGGGCGTGACCGCAGCCTCCATCTCGGCGACGACGGGACGCCTGCGCGGCGTCGTCCCCGGGCTCAGCGACCGGCGGCGAGCAGCTCCTCGACCGCCGAGGCCGAGGGGTCGTCGGCCTCGTCGCCGGTGACGACGGCGGCCCGCAGGAGCATCGCCATGGCGACGGCGCCCGGGTCGGGGGTGCCGACGACGCGGTCGCCGAGGTAGGCGGCCCGGCCGCGGCGGGCCC
>NZ_JABEMA010000230.1 GCF_013004605.1 Pseudokineococcus marinus | reverse complement strand
TCGGCGGCCGCCGCGCTGCCGTGGCGGCCGTCGCCCGACCCGGCGGCCCTGGCGCTGCCCGGCACCTCGGCGCCCTGACGACGGACCCGCCGCTCCCCCGGGGCCGGCGAGCGGGTGACGACAGCGCCCCCGAGGGCGAACAGGCGACGACTCGCCCCGGGAGACGGCCTCACCAGGGCGAACAGGCGACGACTCGCCCCAGGAGACGGCCTCACCAGGGCGATCAGGCGACGACTCGCCCCTCGTGCCTCCCGAGGCGTCCCTACGCGAGGCCGAGCACGTCGGCGCCCAGGCGCAGGACCAGCGCGGAGACGACGACGAGGAAGACGACGCGCACGAAGCGGCTGCCCCGCGCGACGGCCGTGCGGGCGCCGACGTAGCCCCCGAGGACGTTGGCGGCGGCCATGAGGAGCCCCAGTCCCCAGACCACGTGGCCCTGGGGGGCGAAGACGAGCAGGGCACCGAGGTTGGTGGCGACGTTGACGACCTTCGCCGTCGCCGTCGCCCGCAGGAAGGCGAGCCCGAGCACGCCGACGAGCGCGAAGACGAGGAACGTGCCCGTGCCCGGGCCCAGCAGCCCGTCGTAGGCCCCCAGGACGGCGCCCAGCGTCGCGGCCGCAGCGACCTCGCGGGCGCCGTGGAGGCGCTGGGTCGTCGTCTCCCCGAGCCGCGGCCTGGCCACCACGACGACGAGGACGACGAGGAGCGCCGCCAGCACGAGCGGCTCGAGCGCCGCCCCCGGCAGGGACGACGCCAGGGCCGCTCCCCCGGCCGCCCCCGCCAGCGCCAGCAGCGCCATGGGGACGGCGGTGCGCACCGAGGGCCGCGCGGTCGGTGGCGCGTGCCGCAGGTACGTCGCGGCGCTGACGCTCGTGCCGGCGATGCCGGCGAGCTTGTTCGTCGCGAGCGCCTGCACGGGCGCGATGCCGGGCACGAGGAGCAGCGCCGGGAGCTGGACGAGCCCGCCGCCGCCGACGACGGCGTCGACCCACCCCGCCGTGGCGGCCGCGACGACGAGCAGGAGCACCGTCCCCAGCGCGAGGTCGGTGACCCGCAGCGGACCGCCCGCCGCGGCCGACGCCGGGGCGCTCGCGAGGAGTCCCGGCAGGACGGCGCCGGGCAGCGAGGCGCCCGCGAGCGCGCTCAGGACCCGTCGCCGACGACGGCGGCGGCCTCGTGGGTCTCCCGCCCCTCCCCGCGGACGGCCGCGAGGACCGCGCCGGTCGTCGAGCCGCCGACGGGGACCTCGGCGACCTCGCCGGTGCGGCGGTCCTCGAGCTCGACGACGCCGTCGGCGAGGCGCCGGCCCACGCGGACGACGTACGGCATGCCGAGGAGCTCGGCGTCCTTGAACTTCACGCCCGGGGAGGTCTTCGGGCGGTCGTCGAGGAGGACGTCGAGACCCGCGGCCACGAGGTCCGAGGAGAGCTGCTCGGCGTAGGCGACGACGTCCTCGCCCTTGCCGGCCGCGACGACGTGCACCTGGGCGGGCGCGACGGCCGCCGGCCACACGAGGCCCTTGTCGTCGGCGCCGGCCTCGGCGATGGCGGCGAGGGCGCGGCTGACCCCGATGCCGTAGGAGCCCATCGTCACGACGACCTGCTTGCCGTTCTCGTCGAGGACGGTGAGCCCGAGGGCCTCGGCGTAGCGGCGGCCCAGCGCGAAGATGTGGCCCATCTCCATGCCGCGGGCCAGCTCCAGCGGGCCGGAGCCGTCCGGCGCCGGGTCGCCGGCGCGCACCTCCGCGGCCTCCACGACGCCGTCGGCCGTGAAGTCCCGACCCGCCACGAGGTCGAGGACGTGGTGGCCGTCCGCGTCCGCGCCGGTCACCCACCGGGTCCCGTCGACGACGCGGGGGTCGAGCAGGTAGCGGATGGTCGAGGGCGCCCGCTCGCCGTCCTCGCCCAGCGGCGCGTTCGGCCCGAGGACGCCGGGGCCGAGGTAGCCCTTGACCACCTCGGGGTGCGCGGCGAAGTCGGCGGCCTCGAACGGCGCGACGGTCGCCGGGGCGAGCGCGGCCTCGAGGCGCGTCGTGTCCACCTCCCGGTCGCCGGGCAGGCCGACGGCGAGGGGCTCGCGGCGCCCGTCGGGGTGCACGACGACGACGAGGACGTTCTTCAGCGTGTCGGCGCCCGTCCAGGGACGGTCCTCGCGCGGGTGCTCGGCCTGCAGGTGGGCCACGAGCGTCTCGATCGTCGGCGTCCCCGGCGTGTCCTCGACGTGGGCGGCGGGCAGCCCCTCGAGCGGCACGGCGTCGGGCACGGGGGTCGTCACGGCCTCGACGTTGGCGGCGTAGCCGCCCGGCGAGCGCACGAAGGTGTCCTCGCCCACCGGCGTCGGGTGGAGGAACTCCTCCGACATCGAGCCGCCCATGGCCCCGGACATCGCCTTGACGGCGACGACCTCGAGCCCGAGGCGGGCGAAGACGCGCAGGTAGGCCTCGCGCTGGCGGGCGTAGCTGCGCTCGAGCCCGGCGTCGTCGACGTCGAAGGAGTAGGCGTCCTTCATGACGAACTCGCGCCCGCGCAGCAGCCCGGCCCGGGGCCGCGCCTCGTCGCGGTACTTCGTCTGCACCTGGTAGGCCATGAGCGGCAGGTCCTTGTACGAGGAGTACAGGTCCTTCACGAGCAGCGTGAAGACCTCCTCGTGCGTCGGGGCCAGCAGGTAGTCGCCCTGCTTGCGGTCCTTGAGCCGGAAGATGCCGTCGCCGTACTCCGTCCAGCGGCCCGTCGCCTCGTAGGGCTCGCGCGGCAGGAGCGCCGGGAACAGGACCTCCTGGCCGCCGATGGCGTCCATCTCCTCGCGGACGACCCGCTCGACGTTGCGCAGCACCCGCAGGCCCAGCGGCAGCCACGTGTAGATGCCCGGGGCGGCGCGACGCACGTAGCCCGCCCGCACGAGGAGCCGGTGGCTCGCGACCTCGGCCTCGGCCGGGTCCTCGCGCAGGGTCCGGACGAACAGGGACGACATCCGCAGCAGCACGACCGCGAGGCTACTGGGCCGGACGGGCGGGACCTGCCGGTGCGGCTCGTCGGCGGACCGGTCCTCGCTACCGTGCCGCGGTGCGCATCACCCACGTCGTCGCGACCGACCAGTTCGCCGGCCTCGAGCGGTACGTGGTCGACGTCGCGGGCGAGCAGTCCCGCCGTGGCCACGACGTGGTGGTCGTGGGAGGACGGGGCGACGTGGTCCGCCCCCTCCTGTCGGGGACGGGCGCCCGCCACGTCGCGGGCGCCCGCCTCGGCGACGTCGTCCGCGCGCTCCGGTCGGGAGGTCGGCGGGACGTCGTCCACAGCCACCTGACGCGCGCCGACTACGCCGCCCTGCTCGCGGCCCCGACCACCCGTGGGAGGCGCGTCTCGACGAGGCACATCACCGCCCCCCGCGGTCACGGCCGCGGCGCCCGGGCGGTCGCCCCGCTCGTTCGGAGGGCTCTCGCCGTGGAGGTCGCCGTCTCGACCTGGACCAGCGAGCAGCTCGAACGGCCCGCGGACGTCGTGCTCCTCAACGGGGTGCGCGAGCAGCCGGACGTCACGGCGCCCCGCGCGCGCACCGTCGTGATGGCCCACCGCCTCGTGCCGGAGAAGGACACCCCCACGGGGCTGCGCGCCTGGGCCGCCTCCGGGCTCGCGGACCGCGGATGGCGGCTCGTCGTCGCGGGCGACGGCGAGGACCGCGCGGACCTCGAGCGGCTCTGCCAGTCGCTGGACGGCGCCGGTGCCGGTGCCGGTGCGGTGGAGTTCACGGGTTGGCACCCCGACCCGGGCGCCCTCTTCCGCGAGGCCTCGGCCCTGCTCGCACCCGCGCCGACGGAGCCCTGCGGCCTCACCGTCCTCGAGGCGATGGCGCTCGGGACCCCCGTGGTGGCCGCCGGCGCCGCCGGCCACCTCGAGACGCTCGGCCAGCACCCCGTCGCCGCCCTCTTCCCCCCGGGCGACCACGAGGCCGCCGCGGCGCACCTGCGCCGCCTCGCGGACGACGACGACGCCCGGCGGGCCTACGGCGACGAGCTGCGGGACCTGCAGCGCCGCGAGCTCAGCCTCGACGTCCACGTCGACCGCCTGCAGCGCGTCTACGAGGACGCCCTCGCGGGCGGACGGGGCCGCTGACCGTGGAGGTCGTCGCCGGGACCGCGCACCTCTTCGCCCTCGCCGACGAGGCGACCTCCCGGAGCCTGCTCGAGGCGGCCTGGGACGCCGGCGTCCGCCGCTTCGACACCGCCCCCCTCTACGGCGGCGGTCGCTCGGAGCCGGTCCTGGGCGCCTTCCTCGCGGGGCGGGAGGGCGTCCTCGCCGTGACGACGAAGACGGGCCTGGAGCCGCGGTCGGGACGTCGCACCGCCCGGCAGCTCGCCACGGGCGTCGCGCGGCGCCTCCTGCCCGCCGCACCGGCCGGTGCCCTGGACGCCGCCCTCGACCGCCGCGCCACCCGCGCGACGGGTCGCTTCCGCCCCGCGGACGTCCGCGCGTCCGTCGAGCGGTCCCTGCGCCGCCTCGACGGGCGGGTCGACCGCCTGCTGCTGCACGAGGTCTCGCCCCACGACGTCGACGACGACCTGCTGGGCGTGCTCCGCCGGCTCGTCGACGCCGGGGACGTCGGCGCCGTCGGCGTGGCGACGGCCAACCGGCTCACCGCGGCGGCGGTGCAGCGCGGGCACGGTCTGCTCACCGTCGTCCACCACGAGGTCGGACCGCTCGCGCCGCCCGTCGACCTCCCGCCGTCCGTAAGCGTGCGCGTCGGCCACGGCCTGCTCGGCGGCGGCGGGGCGCACCTGGCCACCCTGCGGCGCGTCCTCGAGGGGGACGCCGCGATGGCCGGCCGCTGGCGCGACGCGGTGCGCGGCACGGCCTTCGACGCACCGGGCGGCCTGGCCGAGGCGCTCCTGGCGCGCGCGGCGCGCCTGCCCGTCGACGAGGTGCTCGTCGCGACGACGCAG
>NZ_JABEMA010000023.1 GCF_013004605.1 Pseudokineococcus marinus | reverse complement strand
ACATCACGCCCCAGGGCCTGCTCGAGGGCGCTCCCCACGCGCAGCACATCCACATCGGCGGCACGAACTCCTGCCCGTCGAACGACATGGAGGGCTCCGGCGCGAACGGCGCCCTGCAGGTCACCGACGCCGCCGGCAGCTACGGCGCCATCGCCGTCTCCCTGACCACCGAGGGCGACACCTCCCCCGACAGCGGCCTCGCCGTCGACCGCTTCCCCGTGGGCAACCCCACCTACTCGCGGACCCTGCAGGTCTCGCCCGAGGTCGCCCAGCAGATCGCGGAGGGTGACGGCGTGGTCGTCCTGCACGGCGTCGACCTCAACGGCTCGGGCACCTACGACGGCGACGTCATGTCCGACCTCGACCCCTCGCTGCCCGAGGAGGCCACCGACCCGGCCGCCTGCGGCACGCTCGACGTCGCCTCGATGTCGATGCCGGGCGGCGGCGCCGACACCGGCGCCGGCGGCACCGCCGACGGCAGCTCGGCGGCCTTCGTCGTCGGCGGGGCCGCGCTGGTCGCGGCCGGCGGCGCGGGCGTGATCGCCCTGCGCCGACGCGACGCCGAGGGCTGAGTCCCCGGGCGGTGCTGGTACTGGGCGCTGCCCGCCACCAGCACCGCTCCCGGCGGCGGGTAGGACAAGTCCCGGGCGTGGCGTGGGCGTCGCAGCCGCTGGCCGAGCCCGCAACGCCCGCCTCTGGGCCCCCACCCTCAGGCGTCGGTCGTCGGTCGTCGGTCGCCCAAGCTCCTGGTGTGTCCACGCCCCGGGTGGCCTGCCTCCGCCAGGCCGGTCGGGACCTGAATCTCTGAACACCGAACCTGCTCAGGCCAGAGCCGGTTCCATCGTGATCACGACCTTGCCGGGCGTGGCGGACTCGGCCAGTCGGTGTGCCTGGGCGGCGTGGTCGGCGCCGAGGACAGCCTGCACGGGGATTCGCAGATCACCGCTGTCGACGAGCCGGGCCAGACGGGCCAGGTCTTGGGAGCGGGCGCGGGTGGCCACGGCGGTCAAGGACCGGGGCCCGGGGGTGGTCGGGGACCGGCGGCCCAGCCACCGGGTGACACCGGCGCGCAGGATCGCGGGGTCCACCGGTCGCACGGAGACCACCACGCCGCCGGGACGCAGCACGCGCGAGAGGTGACCGGCCGGCAGGGCCCCGGCGGTGTCGATGATCACGTCGAAGCGGCCACGGCCGGGCAGGGGGCCGTCCTCGCGGGCGAGCAGGTCGTGGGCGCCGAGCCGGGCGGCGACGGGGAGGATTTCGCGGCGGGCCAGCGCGCTGACGTGCGCCCCGGCCAGGGCGGCCAGCTGGGTGGCGTAGGCGCCGATCCCGCCGGTGGCGCCGATCGCCAAGACCCGGGTTCCGGATGGGCGGCTGTGTAGATGCGCCTTGGTGTGCAGCGCCTGCAGGGCGGTCAGCCCGGCCAGTGGTAGCGCGGCGGCGTGGGTCAGGGCCACGGTGGTCGGAGCGGCCGCGAGGCGGGACTGGTCGACCACGACCATCTCGGCCTGCGCGCCGCCGCTGTGGTCCAGCAACCCGACAACGTCCTCGCCTACGGCGAAGGCGCTCACCTGCGGGCCGCACGCCAGGACGGTGCCGGACAGGTCGAACCCGAGCGTCAGCGGCAACCGGCCCCACGTCAACGGCCCGGCCGCGCCGCGCCGCAGCCCCAGGTCGGTGCCGTTGACACTGGAGGCCGCGACTCCCACCAGCACCTGTCGGCCACGCGGCGGGCCCGGGGGCGCGAGGTCGTCGACCCTCAGGACCTCGGGCCCACCGGCCCGGTGCAAGCGCACCGCCCTCACGGCTGGGCGCCCCCGCCCGTGCTGTCACTGCCGCTGGCGCTGGAGGCCCGGGCGTGCAGGTAGGGCGACTGGCCCACCCAGGTGTGGGTGGTCAGCAGGTGCAGCACGGCGGCGGCGACGTCGGCGCGGGCCACCGGTGGGGCCAGCAGCCCGGGGGCGCGCTCGTCCAGGTGCCAGGTCCCGGCGGCGGCGGTGTCGACCAGTCGGGGCGGGCGCACCTGGGTCCTCCACGTGGTGTCGCTGCCGGCCAGCACGGCGCGTTCGTCTTCCTTGTCGGTGACCAGGGCCCCCGCCAGCCGGTGGGTCAGCGCCGAGACGGCCCGGGCGCCCAGGCCTTTGGTGTCGCCGGGCAGGTCCGCGCCGGCGCCGGAGACCGACACCACCCGCAGTCCCGGCCGGGCAGCGGCGACCAGGTGCCTCATGCCCTCCCGGGCCGTGTACGGGCCTGAGCGGGGGGTGACTCCCACGCACCAGGCCACCGCGTCGGCGTCGCGGACCACCGCGGCCACGGCCGCGGCGTCCCGCACGTCGACCACCGCCCCGCGGGCACCGACGGGAAGATAGTCCGGTACCGCGCGGGCGGCGGCGACGACCTCGTGCCCGGCGGCGGTCGCGGCGGCGACAACCTGACGGCCGACCCCACCCGCGGCACCTATCACGACGACCCTCATACCCGCTCCTTGCCCCTGGTCGGACGGGGACCGCGGCACCGGGTCGAGCACCCGGAGCCTCTCCTCCTCCTGATACGTCAAGTATCTTGACAGCGTGTCGGAGGTGCCGCTCGCCCTGCTGCTGCTGCGCGCGAGCCGGTGGTTCGACGCCCGGCTGCTGGAGCGTCTGCGTTTTCGGGGGTGGCCCGCGTTGAGCCCGGCGCAGTCGCTGGTCTTCGCTCACCTGTCCGAGGGCCACCTGGCTCCCGCGCAGCTGGCGCGGCGGCTGGGCACCAGCCGCCAGGCCACCCACCAGCTGCTGCAGGGACTGGTCGAGATGGGCCTGCTGGAGATCGCGGCGGATCCGGCACGCCGGGGCGGGCGGCTGGTGGTCCTGACCCCGGCCGGTCACGGGATCGCCCGGGACGCCGCCGCGGTGCTCGCGGACCTCGAAACCACCTTCGGAGCCGATCGGTCCCGGCAGCTGCGGGCGCTGCTGGAGGACACCGCAGGGGCCGGGGGCGGTTGAGCGAGGACGAGCGCGGCCGCTCGTCAGGCCGCGGACCGGGTGCCGATGGGTGCCTCATGAGGGGTGTGGGACGCCGGGTCGTGGCGTGGCTGGTCGGGTCTCGGCGCGACCACGCCCGTTTCGTGGCGATGGACGAGCGGTTCGCTCGTGCCCCGGTCTCCGGGCTGGCCATCGGCGGGTGCACGTCGGTGGCGGCGCTGACGTACGGCGCGTTCTTGGTCGCCCTGGTGCTGGTCGCGGGGGTGAGTGTGGTGGCGGGCAGGGCGGTGCAGTCGCGGTCGCGGTCGCCGGAGGTGGTCGTGGCCGCAGTCTTCGCGTTGCTGGTGGCCAACCTGGCCGCGTGCGTGCTGATCACCGGAGGCGCGCACAGCCCCCTGCTGCCGTTGGCGGTAGTGCCGGTGTTCACCCTCGCGTTCAAGCCCTGCTCATGCGCGATCAGCTAGCCGGCTCGGGTCAGGGAGGCCTCTCCCGCTAGGGGCAGCTCGGTGACCGTTGCGGTGGTCAGGTCGATCAGCAGGCCGGCCACGGCGGGGGCGTCGGGGCCGTCGGTGCGGCCGCGGTTGACCACGGCCAAGTCCCCGGCCAGCTCCACCGTCGAGGGCAGCACACCCTCGGGCATCCAGCTCGCGGCGATCGTCACCACCTCGGCCGGTTCGTCGTCCTGCACGCCCTGGACGCGCAGGTCGTAGCCGGTGCCCGCGTCGTCACCGGGCCGCGGCTGCAGCCAGGCGAGGCGCTGTCCGGTGAGGTCGAGGGTCAACCCGGTCGGGCAGCCCGGCTCGTCGCCGCACGCGCCCGCGCCCAGAGGGTTGCCTGGCACGCTGACCGCCTCGCCGGCGAGGTTCACGAATCGGAAGTCGGTGGTCACCTCGGCGTAGGTCTGCACCGAGACCGTTCCGGTGCTGGCCAGTGTCGCTGCGGACAGGCCGGACTCGAAGCCCCCGACGACGTCGACGCGCTGACGCTCACCGTCGGGCAGGCGCACGCTCTGCAAGGACTGCTGGTAGTCCGCTGGCTGGTCACCGGTGACCTCCACGCTGAAGATCACGGTCGGGTTCCCGTCGACCACCGCGGCGCCTTCGAGGACCACACGGTCAGCCAATTGTGCCGGGACCACCTGTACAGGCTCGCCGTCGGCCGCCGGCAACCACACGATCGCGCCTGCGCCCGGCGGGGTCGCGGACTGGTACACCACACCACCGCGCCCGTCGTCGAAGGCCCGCGCCGCGGCCTCGGCCACCACCGTGCCGCCGGTGCCCCGCGTTGCCAGCATCGTGACTCCCCGCGGCCCGGCCACGAGCACCTGCCCCGCCGAGACGGGCAACGTCCTCCCCGATCGGGCCGACCGACCCGGCGCGCCCGTCGGCGCACCGGTGCTCGCGGTGGCCGGTGTCAGGCCGCTCGCCGTGCCGGCGTCCCCGGGGACCGCGGCGCCCGTGCCCGTACCCGTGCCACCCGCCGTGGGCGTGGCCACCGGCGCAGCATCCGCGCTCTGGTTCACCGGGCCACCGCAGGCACCCAGCGTGAGCACCGAGGCCATCAGCCCCGTGGTGAGCGCCCGTCGTCCACGGGCTTCACCGGCCGCGTGTGCTTCTCGTCGTCGAGGTCGCATCCCCCACCGTGACGGCGCGGGCCCGCCCACGGCAACACCACGCACATGAACAGCACGCGACGAGCCTGCTGCCCGCGAGGTGTCCCGGCTGTCTCGATGGCGCGGGGCCGCCCGTCGGCGCGTGAAGGAGATGACCTTTGGCAGCGACCAGGTGGCCCTTCTGACCTCTTCCGCCTCACCCGCCGTGACGGGTGCCACGGTCGTCACTCGTGGCCTCATGAGCCCGCGCCGCCCTCGACCTTCGGCACCTGCCGGGCCGCCTCCCCGGTCGCCGCACCAGACCCGACTGGCCTGCTGACCGCACCCGGCCGGATTGCCGCGCGCCCCGCCACCGTCGTCGAGCTCGGCGAGGCGCCGCCCGCCCTGGGCAGGCTTGGAAGGGGGCAGGTCGGGTACTAAGAGCCGGCTTTGAGCGGCGCGCCGTGGCCCGGTTGGTGGTAGTGGTGGGGCGGTGGACGAGCCCGAGGCCTGTGAACCCCGAATGGGCGTGATCGTCCTGGCGTGGCCCGACACGCTGGTCATGTCCGGAGACGTCGACTTCGCCGCGGTCCGCTGCTTCGGCGCGGTGGACCGGCTCGACGGGGTGCACCTGGTCGACCTGTCGGCGGCGACCTACCTTGACGCCTCGGCGGTCGGTCTGCTGCTGCGGTGTGTGCAGCTGACCCGTCAGCGTGACCCGACCCGGCGGGTGCGGGTGCTCGGCGGCACCGAACGGGTTCGGGCCAGCCTGCAGATGCGAGGAGTCGAGCACCTGGTCGACTTCGTCGACCTCGAGGAGTGACACCGGCGGTCGTTGTTGCGCCGGGCCGGTGCCGCGGTCACCGTCCGCGGGGGTGAGCCTCGCGGCGGGCGCTTCACAGGTGACTGGGGCCGGCCTCGGGGGGGCGGGGCCTGTCCTCGGGGTGCATCCGTACGGCGAGGACGGCGACGTCGTCGTCGTGGGGGCGGCCGGTGCCTCGGCCGGTGCGGGTGTCGTGGGCAAGGAGGGCGTCGACGAACGCCGGCAGGGGCAGGTCGGCGTGGCGGGCGGCGGTCGTCCGCAGGGTCTCCAGCCCGGTGGACAGGGGTTGGTCGCGGCGTTCGACGAGCCCGTCGGTGTACAGCACCAGCGTCGAGCCGGGCGGCAGGGTCGCGGTGTGGTCGTGGCGGGGCGCGTCGGGGTGGACCCCGACCAGCAGGTCGTTGCGTGCGGTGAGCAGCTCGGCGGTGCCGTCGGGGTGGACGAGCAGCGGGGGCGGGTGCCCGGCGTCGGACCACCGCAGCCGGCGCAGCCCGACGGCGGCATCGGCGGGGGTCTGCTCGATACGGGCCAGTAGGACCGTGGCCATGCAGGTGACCCGCAGGTCACGGAGGGCCTGGTCCAGGCGGGTGAGGATCACCGATGGGGGTTCTTCGAAGGCCCACGACAGGGTCCGCAGCATCGCGCGGACCTGTCCCATCGCGGCGGCGGCTTGTACGTCGTGGCCGACGACGTCACCGATGACCACGGCGGTGGCGCCGTCGGGCAGCACGAGCGCGTCGTACCAGTCCCCGCCGATCTTGGCGGTGTCCATCGCGGGCACGTACCGGGTGTGCAGGTGCAGGTGGTCGGGTTGCGGTAGGTCGGTGAGCATCGACTCCTGCAGGGCCCGCGACAGCGCCCGGGTGACGTCGCCGGCGGCCTGCTCGAGGGTGTGGGCGTGGGCGCGGTCCAACGCCGCGGCCAACGAGGCAGCGACCAGCTCCAGGAAGTGCCGGTAGGCCCCCGCGACCGGGGTGGCCGCGGGCGCGAGGACGACCAGCACCGGGCGGCGGGTCCCCGGGCGCGACGACGGCAGCCGGACCCAGGCCACCTCACCGGCGGGACTGGCGTGTACGGCCAGAGCCTCGTCGAGGGCCCCGTCGAGGTTCGGCTCCAGGGCCGCCAGCCGCGGCTCGTACGGCACGACCCGCCCCGCCTGGACCGTGCTGGAGGAGTCGGCGGACCCTGAGGAGGCGGTGTGCGGGGTGAGCAGGTCGACAGCCGCCAGGTCGCCAGGGGCCGACCGCAGCACCGGTAGGGCCAGGTCAGCCAGGTCGGTGGGGTCCAGCACGTCGGCCAGGGCGAGATTCAGGCGGGTCAACAGCTCCAGCCGGCGCCGGTCGAGGACCTGCTCGGTGGTCTCCACCGCGAGCAGCACGACCCCGAGGACTCGGCCGCGGTCGTCGGTGACCGCTGACACCGAGCAGGTCAGGTTCACCCCGTGCGTGGCGGGCCCGCGCCGCAGCCGCAGCGCCTGGTCGGGCAGCAGCGCGCCCGCGCCCGTCGCGGTGACCGTCTCCACGGCCGGGCCGAGCACCGGCCAGGCCTCGGCGAGGACCTGCGCCGCCGGGCGGCCCACCACACCGTCGTGCTGGTCGCCGACCAGGGCCACGAAGGCCTCGTTCGGCGCCACCCGCAGGTCCGGGCCCCACAGCAGGCACCCGGGCACCGGCACCGTGGCGATCAACCGTACGCTCGACCGCCACACAGGCGTCGCGGCGAGTGTGGCGCTCTCCCCGACGCCCGCCGCCGTGTACGCACCCGCCAGCTCAGCGCTCAGACCGAGCCCCGCCAGTAGACTCACGCCGTAAACTTACGCTGTTGCGCCGAGCGGGTCATGTAGCTGCCGACCGCTGCCCGCTTGGTACAGGGCGGGCTTCGGGTGACCGACAGAAGGCGGGTGAGTGAGTTGGCTCCTGCCGTTCTGCCGGCCGACACGCCACGGCCTCGTGGCCGCGCGTCCTGGACGTCGCCGCCGGCGCAGCCCGACCTGCGGGCCGCCGTCGAGGTGATCGTGAGCGGCGGCCTGGTCCGCAGCGTCTTCCAGCCGATCGTGGACCTCGACAGCGGCCGGGTCGTCGCCTACGAGGCGCTCGCGCGCGGCCCCCGGGGCAGCGAGCTCGAGCGCCCGGACCACCTCTTCGCCGCGGCCCGCGCGCAGGGCCTGCTCGCCGAGCTCGACGCCGCCTGCCGCGAGGCCGCCTTCCGCGGCGCGCTCGAGCAGCAGCTGCTCGCGCCGCTCACCCTCTTCGTCAACGTCGAGCCCGAGGTGCTCGACAGCGCCCCGCTCGACGACCTCCTCGCCATCGCCGCCGGCGCCCCGGGGGACCTGCGCGTGGTCGTGGAGATCACCGAGCGGGCCCTCGCCCACCGGCCGGCGGAGCTGCTGCGCACGGTCGACCGGGTCCGCGAGATCGGCTGGGGCATCGCGCTCGACGACGTCGGCGCGGACGCGATGTCGCTCGCCTTCATGCCGCTGCTGCGCCCCGACGTCGTCAAGCTGGACCTGCGCCTCGTCCAGGAGCGCCCCGGGCCCGCCGTGGCGCAGATCATGAACGCCGTCAACGCCTACGCCGAGTCGTCCGGCGCCCTGGTCCTCGCCGAGGGCATCGAGGACGAGCGGCACCTGCGGGTCGGCCGCGCCCTCGGGGCGCGCCTCGGCCAGGGCTGGCTCTTCGGGCGGCCCGCGCCGGGGCCCGCTCCCGCCTTCGAGGTCGGCGAGCTCGTGCTGCCGCCCCGCGCCGCCGTCGACCTCGCCGCGACGTCGCCCTTCGCCCTGCTGCAGGCGCACCACGAGCTGCGCCGCTCGCCCAAGCAGCTGCTCATCGAGCTGAGCAAGCAGCTCGAGCGGGAGGCGCTGCGCCTGGGCGAGACCGCCGTCGTCGCCTCCACCTTCCAGGAGGCCAGGCACTTCACGCCCGCCACCGCCGCCCGCTACCGCGACCTCGTCGAGCGCACGGGCTTCGTCTGCGCCCTGGGGGAGGGCCTGCCCGAGGAGCCCATCCCGGGGCTGCGGGGCACGACGCTGGCGGCCGACGACGCGGTCCGCGGCGAGTGGGACGTCGTCGTCCTCGGCCCGCACTTCAGCGCGGCCCTGCTCGCCCGCGACCTCGGCGACACCGGCCCCGACGCCCAGCGCACGTTCGAGTACGCCCTCACCTACGAGCGCGCCACCGTCGTCGACGCCGCGCGGTGCCTGCTCTCGCGCGTGGTCCCGCGCGAGGCCGTCCCCGTGCCCACCGGCGCCGAGCAGCGGGCCTCCGTGGCGGCCGACGCCGGCACGGCGGGGCCCGCACGCTCGCCCGGCGAGGTGCGCACCACCCCCGCCGGCGAGGCGCTCCTGCACCGCGCGCTGGCCGCCACCAGTACCGGGATCGCGATCGCGGACATGCGGCGGCCCGACCAGCCGCTCGTCTACGCCAACAAGGCCTTCGAGCAACTGTCCGGCGTCGCCGTCGAGGACGTCCTGGGGCGCAACTGCCGCTTCCTGCAGGGCGCCGACACCGACGCCGGCGTCGTGCAGCAGATCCGGGAGGCGATCGACGCCCGCCAGGAGTGGCGCGGGGTCCTGCTGAACTACCGGGGCCCGGACCGGACGCCGTGGTGGAACGAGATCTACCTCGCCCCCGTGCTCGGCGCCGACGGGCGACTGCTGCAGTACATCGGGGTGCAGAACGACGTCACCGCGCGGGTCGAGGCCCAGCGGGCCCTGGAGACCGAGCGGGACCGGGCCCGGTCCCTGCTGGAGCGCATCGAGGCCCTGGCCTACACCGACCCCCTCACCGGGCTGGCCAACCGCCGCCGGTTGGAGGAGCGCGTCGAGGCGGCGCTGTGGGACGCGCGCCTGAGCGGCCACGCCCTCGCGCTGCTCTTCTGCGACCTCGACGGGTTCAAGGCCGTCAACGACGCCCACGGCCACGCCGTCGGCGACGAGCTCCTCATCGCCCTCGCCGGCCGCCTACGCGAGGGGGTGCGCCGCACCGACCTGCTCGCGCGCCTGGGCGGGGATGAGTTCCTCATCGCCCTACCCGGCCTGGACCCCGACCAGGCCCACCACCACGCCCAGCGGGTAGCCGACCAGCTGGCGGCCGCCCTGTGCGCACCGGTCAACCTCGGCGGCGTGCGCGTCTGGGTCGGCGCCAGCATCGGCATCTCGGTCAGCCCCGGCGACGGGAAGACCTTCGGGGCGCTGCTGCACCAGGCTGACCAGCGCATGTACACCGTCAAACGCACCCACCCCACCCCCCGGGGCTGACACGCCACCGAGGCCGCCTGCGGGTCTAATCGCCAGCGCCTTCAGCATCCCCACCGAGCTGCCGATACCCACCACACCGGCGCCCCCGGAGCCCTCCCCCGCCTCCGGAGCCCGCTCCGCCTCCGGGGGCGCCGCCCCCACCGGTCGACGGGTGAGGTCGGCTGAGGCACCATGGCCACGCGCCCGCCCGGAGTCGACGACGACACCGCCACCGCCGCGCCCCGGTGGTCGCCAGCAGGCCACCTCGCCACAACCGGCGCCGGCGCCCCCCAGGACGCCGACCGACGCCGCACCACGAAGGTGAGCGCGACTCATGACCGCACCCCGCCCCGGGCTGACCGTCAGCCTCGACCTGAACGACAACACCGCAGTGCTGGCCGTCACCGGCCCCCTGACGGTGGCGTCCCTGCCGTCGGTGACCGAGATCGTCGACCGGCTCTTATTGCTCGCCGGGCCCCGCCTGCGGGTCGACCTGCACCAGTGCACCAGCTGCGACACGCGGGTCGCCGAATGGCTGGCCACCACCAGATCCCACCTGGAGGCCGGCGGCGGCGCCCTAACCCTCACCGGACGCCCCGACCAGGTCCCCCCGGCGTGGGAGGCCACCCTCACCGTCGCCAGCCCGACGCGCACCACCTGAGCGAACCAGCCGACCCAGCAGACAGGGAGGTCTCCTGTGAGCGCTACCGAGCCCGCCGGGGGCCTCGGGGACCCACCCGCAGGCCCCAGCGCCCACCCGGGCCCGACATCGCCCGCCCGGGCGAGCAGCCCCGCAGCTGCCGCAGCCGGACCGATGACCGCCGCGGTGGTCGAGCTCGCTCAGCTGCTGCTGGGCGATGCGTTGAGCGCCTACGTGCACCGGGTGGTCGACATCGCCGCCCGCGCCCTGCCCGAGGTCGACGCGATCTCCATCACCCTCCTGGACGACCACGGGCGCGCGCGCACCGCCGCGATGAGCGCCCCCCTGGCCGCGCTGCTGGACGAACGCCAGTACGCCACCGGATTCGGCCCATGCCTGCACGCCGCGACCACCGGCGACACCCTCCAGGTCGACCCCCACGACCCCGCACCGGCCTACCCCGACTTCGCCGCCCTGGCCCGCCACCACGGCGTCAAGGCCACCGCCGCCCTCGCCCTGCCCCTCCCCCACCACGTCGTCGGTGCCCTCAACCTGTACACCACCACCGGCCCGCTGCCCCCGGCCACGCTCGAGCGGGCGCACACCTTCGCCGCCTTCGCCGCCGTCGCCCTCGCCAACGCCGCCGCCCACGACGACAGCCTGCGCATGGCCGACCAGCTGCATCAGGCCCTCGCCTCCCGCGCCGTCATCGACCAGGCCAAGGGCATCCTGATGGCCACCTACGGCATCGACGGTGACGAGGCCTTCACGCGCCTGTCCCAGACCAGTCAACGCACCAACACCAAACTCCGGGACGTGGCCGCCGACCTGGTCAGCCGTACCCGGACCAGCAATCCGCCTTCCCCCTGACCTTGCGCCCAACCCCCTCACACTGGTTACGCCAGGCAACTAGGATGGCGTCGGTTCGGTTGGCGCGCGGCGCCACACGGGGGTGAGGCGAATGTTCGACCCGCACCGGTCATGGCACGCCTTGTCGATGGGCACCGCCCTGTCCGGGTTGCCCCTGCCCGGGCTGCTGATCCGGTGCGAGGGCGCCGGAGGTGACCTGACCCTCGACAGGCTGGCTGCGCTCGTGTGGTCCTCCGCGCCGCGCACGGCTCTCGAGCACGACATCATCGCGGTAGCCCTCAACGACCACCTCGTCGACGACGGGCTCAACGCCCCGGTCGCGACCAGCAGCGATGTCGCCACACCGTGAGGACCGACGCACCTCCGCGACGTGCTAGTCATGCCGGCCGGTGCAGCTCCGCCGCGCGCACCCGACGCGCCCGCTCCGGCCGTCACGAGTGGACGCCGCACACGGCGGTGGACGACGTGACTTGCGCCCGCAGGTCCAGTACGCCCCGTCGGGGCGGCTTCTAGGCCTCCGCTGGAGGCAACAGGGTGGGCGGGCGCTGGTCGGCGCGGCTGCGGGCCGTGCTGGCCGTGGTGGGGTCGACGTCGGTGTCACCGGCCGGAGACAGCCCGTAGTGGCGGTAGAGGTGAACCTCGTGCTCGGCGTCCAGGTGCCCGTCGTCGCCGGCGGGCGGCGCCGCCGCCACCTGCTCGTAGGTCAGGTCCAGGTGCAGGTGCCCCCGGGAGTAGCTGGCCCCGGCCAGCGGCGCCAACCGGAGCGCATCCTCACCCGCCGCAGGCTCGACCGGCTGCGGCTCCCCCGCCTGGGGGTCATCGGGGCCGTGGTCTGGCGGGGCCGGCGTCCGCACGCTGACCCAGGCCGGGGCACCGGTGTGGTCGTCGTAGTAGATGCCCGTGACCGGGCCGATGACCTGCCGGTGCCGGTCGACGGCAACGGCGCGCACGACCAGGAAAGCCTGGTCCTCGGTGACGGGCACGAGCCCTCCCTGACAGGTCGACCGGTGAGCAGCGGCCCCGCTGCTCGAGGCACCTGACCGGCTTACGCCGTAAGACTACTGGGGTAGGTCGGCGGCTTCGCCCGAGGTCGCGTGATCCGACCGTGCCAGTCTCACCGGGCGGTGCGACTGGCCGGCTGCTCTTTTGGTTGTATGGGGTATCGGTGGCCTCGGCGTGCCGGCCAGCACGGTGCCGGAGCCGCGGGCCGACCCGCAACAGGAAGGGGGCTACTGGTGGCACCGGCGTCCAAGCGCGAGCAGCCCGGAGAGGCGAACCCGCCGGAGCTGAACCCGCCGGGTTCGGGCGTGACCTCCCCCGGCCCGGGTACCCCTGGATGCCACGGCGCCACCCGCCGCCGTCCCCCGCTGAGCCGCAGCGTGGTACTGGAAGCCGGGATCGACTACGTCGACCAGTTCGGGCTGGGCGAGTTGTCGATGCGCCGCCTCGGGGCCTTCCTGCAGGTCGAGGGCATGTCGCTGTACCGCTACGTCCGCAGCCGTGAGGAGCTGCTGGACGCGATGGTCGACCGGGTGATGGACCGCCTGTACGCCGACCCGACGGTGCTGCTGAGCCCCGAGGACGACTGGGACGACTTCCTGCGCCGGATCGCCACCGGGGTACGGCGGGTCGCCCACACCCACCCCCAGCTGTTCCCCCTGGTCGCTACCCGCCACCCCGCGGCGCCGTGGATCCGCCCACCGCTGCGCAGCCTGCGCTGGATCGAAGGCTTCCTCGCGGGCCTGCTCGCCCGCGGCTTCAGCGACGACGCCGCCATCTACGCCTACCGCGCGTTCGGCAGCCTCCTCGTCGGCCGGCTGCTCGTGGACGTCACCGCCCTGGGCGTCTCCCCCGGCAAGACCGTCGCGCAGGCCGAGCAGACCGCCCATGGCCGCTCCCCGGACAGCGCCACCGAGCACCTGCACGGCAACGAGACCGACCTGAAGGCCTTCCCCACCATCACCCGGCTCGCCGACCGGCTCGCCGTCGAAGACCTCAACGACGAGTTCACCGACGCCCTCGAGACCCTCATCGCCCGCGTCGACCAGGCACGACGAGCCCTGGCCTGACCGGCCCCGCCCTCGCACCCGGCCGCCCCCGCCCCTCGGCGTGCGACCTCACCTCACCCATCACCAGGCCGCCGCAGGCCCCTGGCTGCTCGCGCGGCTCCGGTTGGCGCTACCAGCACCCCACCCCTAGCGTCCTTACGACGTAAGGGCAGGCGGGTTGATGTGCGCCACGAACAAGCGCGCAACCCGGCTCCTGGCCCACGCCCCCGGGACGGCAGAACGCCGCCACGGGCCCACGACGTGAGGAGAACACCCATGGTCAGCGACCAGCAGCTCCAGGACCTGTACGCCGCGACGGTCGTGTCCAACGACGGGGACAAGATCGGGCGGGTCGAGCAGGTCTACCTCGACGACACCAGCGGTGAGCCGGAGTGGGTCACCGTCAAGACCGGCCTGTTCGGGTCGGCGCAGTCCTTCGTCCCGCTGGCCGCCGCCAGCCTCGACGGCGACCGGATCCGGGTCCCCTACCTCAAGGACCGGGTCAAGGACGCGCCCCGGGTCGAGCAGGACAGTGACCTGTCCCCGGAGCAGGAGAACGAGCTGTACCGCCACTACGGCCTCGACGGCGGCGCCGGCGGCCAGGCGGGCGAAAACACCGACGCCGGCGAGGCCGCCCCCGGCGCAGCCGGCGGAACCCCTGGCTACGCCACCGGCCGCGAAGACCAGCTCGGACGCGAGACCGGCGCCGGCGACCGCCCGCCGCGCGGCACCGGCCGCGACACCAGCGGCCCGAACACCGACGACGCGATGACGCGCTCGGAGGAGCGCGTCTCCTTCGGCACCCAGCAGCGCGAGTCCGGGCGGGCCCGCCTGCGCAAGCATGTCGTCACCGACCGCGTGACCGAGGAGGTCCCCGTCAGCCGCGAGGAGGCCGTCGTCGAGCGCGAGCCGATCACGGACGCCAACCGCGGCGACGCCGTCGCCGGCGGCGACCTCACGGAGGAGGAGCACGAGGTCACCCTCCACGAGGAGCGCGCGGTCGTCGACAAGGAGACCGTCCCCGTCGAGCGCGTGCGCCTCGGCACCGAGACGGTCGCCGACACCGAGACCGTGAGCGCCGACCGGCGCCGCGAGGAGATCGAGGTCGACGGCGACGCCACCGACGGCGGCACGGCGGGCCGGGGCACCGGCGACGCCGACCGCCGCTGACCGCCACGGGCGAGGGCGAGGGGCGTCCCCGCTCCTCCGGGACCGGCGACCGCCCGGCCGCCGGTGCGGCCGAGGTGGTCCTCTCGGAGGAGCGGGCGGTCGCCCGGCGGCTCCGCGTGCCCGTCGAGCGGGTGCGGGTGGCCAAGCGCATCAGGACCGAGACCGTGCGCGTGGAGGTGGACGTCGAGGTCCGGCGCGAGGAGCTCGTCGTCACGAGCGCGCCGGTGCCGCCCGAGGAGGGCGAGCGGCTGGCCACCCGGGTCGACGACGCGGGCGCCGCTGCCGGTGAGGGCACCGAGCTCGGCGCCGCACCGGCGGGCGAGGAGCGGGTCGTCCTCGTGCTCTCCGAGGAGGTCCCCGTCGTGGGCGTCGAGACGAGGCCGGCCGAGCGGGTGACCGTGGCCGTGCGCCGCGTCGAGGGCGTCGAGCGCGTCGTCGTCGACCTCGCCCGCGAGGTCGTCGACGTCGGCGGCGCCCGAGGGGCCCCCGCCGGCACGAGCACGACCGAACAGCACCACTGACCAGACCAGCACCACCGACCAGCGCCGACCGGCGCGACGAGGAGGACGACGTGCAGATCCCCAAGCAGCAGGTGATCGACTTCATCAAGAGCAAGGTCGGCGGCGACAAGGCCTCCCAGGCCGACTCCGAGCTGCCGGACCAGGTCGACACCGACCGCGACGCCGGACTGCTCCAGAAGTTCGGCGTCGACCCCCAGGACCTCCTCGGCGGCCTGGGTGGCGGGGGCGGGCTCGGGAGCAAGCTCGGCCTCTGACGACCACCCCCGCGGTAACCCCCGGGCCGGGACGCCCCCGCGGGGCGTCCCGGCCCGAACGCACGACGACGACAGGAGATGCTCGATGAGCCACACCACCGACAGCGGGGACGGCACCCGCGCGCAGGCCAAGGACGCCGGGCAGCAGGTCGCCGGCTCCGCGAAGGACGCCGGCCAGCAGGTCGCCGGGTCCGCGAAGGACGCCGGCCAGGAGGTCGCCGGCACGGCGAAGGAGAAGGCCGGCGAGACGGCCGACGAGGCCAAGTGGCAGGCCCGCCACCTGTACGCCGAGGGCCGCGAGCAGCTGACCCAGCACGCCGGCGAGCAGCAGCGCCGCGCCGCCGAAGGGCTCTCGTCCGTCACCGGCGAGCTGCGGGGCATGGTCGACGGCAGCGACCAGCAGGGCCCGGTCACCGACCTGGCTCGCCAGGCGGCCGACCGGGTCGACCAGGCGGCCCGCTGGCTCGGGGACCGCGAGCCCGCCCAGCTCCTCGACGACGTCCGCCGCTTCGCCGCGCGCCGCCCGGGGACCTTCCTCGCCCTGGCCGCGGGCGCCGGCGTCCTCGCCGGCCGCCTCGGCCGCGGGCTGAAGGACTCCGGCTCCGGCTCCGACTCCGGCGCGAGCTCCACCGGCGGCGCGGCCACCTCGAGCGGCACCACCACGACCAGTGGCCCCTCGACCGGCGGCGCCACCTACGGCACCGCCGCGGTGGAGCCACGCGAGACCCGGCCGCCCGCCGAGAGCACCGGCACGGCCGCCATCTCCGCCGAGGAGCGGACCGCCCCGCGCGGGACGGCGCTGTGAGCGCCCGCGTAGAGGGAGCCCACCCGGCCGGCGAGGCCCCGGATACCCGGCACGCGACGGATCCGAAGGACCACCGCTCGCTCGGCGAACTGCTCGGAGCCGTGACGAGCGACATGTCCACGCTCGTCCGCCAGGAGATCGCCCTCGCCAAGGCCGAGGCCAAGGAGTCCGCCGCCCACGCGGGCAAGGGCGCCGGGATGCTCGGCGGGGCCGGCGTCGCCGGGCACTTCGTCCTGCTCTTCCTCTCGATCGCCCTCTGGTGGGGCCTCGGGAACGCCACCGGCTACGGCTGGTCCGCGCTCGTGGTCGCGGCGCTCTGGGCCGTGGTCGCCGCGGTACTGGCCGTCGTCGGCCGGAGCCAGCTCCGCAAGACCAAGGGCCTGCCCCAGACGCAGCAGTCCCTCCAGAAGATCCCGAACGCCGTCAAGGGGCACGAGGAGGCCAACCGATGAGCCAGAGCCCGCAAGAGATCCGCAGTGAGATCGAGCGCACGCGGGCGTCGCTGAGCGCCGACGTCGACGAGCTCGGCCACGAGGCCAGCCCCTCGACCCAGGCCCACCGCCAGGTGGACCGGGCCAAGGGCCGCGCCAACGACATCAAGGAGCGCGTCATGGGCAAGGCCCACGACGCCCGCGACCAGGCGCACTCGGCGGCGCACTCGGGCCGCGACGGCGCCGGGTCCGCGGTGGGCAGCGCCAAGGAGGCGGTGGGCTCGGCGCCGCACCAGGCCGCCGACCGCACCCGGGGCAACCCCTTCGCCGCCGGCCTCGTGGCCTTCGGCGCGGGCCTCCTCGTGGCGGGCCTCATCCCCACGAGCCGCACGGAGCAGGACGCCGCCGAGCGCGCCAAGCAGAAGGCGCAGCCGCTCGTCGACGACCTCAAGGGCCAGGCGCAGGACGCGGCGCAGGAGCTCAGGGAGCCCGCGCAGGAGGCCGCGCAGTCGGTTAAGGAGTCGGCCCAGGGCGGCGCGCAGGAGGTCAGGGGCCAGGCGCAGGACCGCGCGCAGGACGTCAAGGGCCAGGCCCAGGACCGCGCCCAGGACGTCAAGGGCCAGGCGCAGGGCCAGGCCCAGCAGGTCCGCGACCAGGGCTGAGATGCCCGCGGGGTCCTGCCGTCCTCCTCCGGACGGCGCCCCCTCCGACGACGGCCCGGTGCGACGCGCCGGGCCGTCGTGGCAACCATCGACCGACACGAAGCACATCCCCCGGACCGCGCGGCCACTGGGAGTTCCACCATCGCAACCGACGACGGCCGCATCAGCGCAAACCCACCGCCCGAGCACCCGACTTCAGCTGCCTCACCGCTCGCCACCATCCCCACGACGGCCAGCAGCGGGTGCCAGTGCGGCGAGGACTACACCAGACGGTGGCCCGACATCACAGCCGCCAACCTCACCGGCATCCATGACCCTCTGTGCGCTGTACGCCTTGACCGCCTCGAGCACGCCGCCCGCCACACCAGCAGGCCCCGCCACAGAATGGGACTACCGCAGGAGTTAGCAACACCCGGCGCGCAGCGTCCGCGCCGCGTCCTGTAAGCCGACTTCCAGTCGGCGAGCCGGAGCTCGCTCAAGGCGCTGGCCACGACGACGCCCTCGCCGCCCCGCATCCGATCGTCGGCCGGTCAGCGTCTCGCTGACGATCGTGAAATGGGACGGCGGTGTCAGTGCCACATGGGTCGGGCGGTGGGGTCGCCGGCGACCTGGCGGCGGAGCTCGGGGATCGCCTCGTCGCGCAGGAGCCGCACCACGTCCTGGGTGACCTCGGGGACGTCGTCCTGCGTCCGCAGGGCCCACCAGCGGTCGGCGGGTGGGTCGTCGAGCATGCCGATTCGCTCGTGCCAGCCGACGGGATCGCCGCCCAGGTGCGACGGGTGCTTCGTCAGCCAGCTGTGCTCGCGGCGGGCCGCGGCCCACGCATCCGCGCTGACGTGGACAAGGTTGATGGTGAAGGTGACTTCCCAGGCGCTGTTGTCGTGGCCCTTCTGGAAGCCGACCAGGGCGTAGTCGTCACCGGTGTCCTTGAGCCGGTACTTGCCGGCGGAGCCCCGGCAGCCGAGCCGGCGCAGCTCGGGCGAGATGACGCCGCGGATGAAGCGGGCGTAGACGTCGGTGGCCTGGTCGGCGGGGCGCTCGAGGACGTCGAGGTGGTCGGCGTAGGCCGACCCGTCGTCCATGGGGAGGTAGACGTCCTCGGCGGACAGATCGATGCAGACGAGGCCGTGCTGGTGGGCGAGGTCGACGATCGTCACCAGGGTGCGCTCGAGGCCGTCGCCGTAGGCGAGCGGCAGGACGAGGGTGTCGCCGTCGGCCTCTCCGGCGGGCGGGGGTGACGCCCATGCCTCGTGGTCGTCCGGCAGGACGCGGGCGAGGTCGTCGAGGAAGGCGTGGATCGGTGCCGAGGGCGGGCTCGCCTGGCCGGTCGTGCCGGACAGCCGGTCGAAGGCGGCCATGGCCTCGGCGGCGTCGCTGGGGTGGGCGCCGACGTAGACCGCTAGGTCGTGCGACATGGCGCGAAGGTAGCCAGGGCCCTCCTCCGGGCAGGGCGAGCACGCGTCGTCGTCCCCTCGATCGCCCACCACGTCCGCCTGGTCGGCTCCTCCAGCGACCACACCCGAGCCATCCCGCGGACGATCGCCGTCCGGACAGCGTCCCGCTGTCGATCGCTGACCGGACAGCGTCCCGCTGTCGATCGACGACCGGGAC
Organism: Pseudokineococcus marinus; assembly: GCF_013004605.1. Taxonomy (GTDB): domain Bacteria; phylum Actinomycetota; class Actinomycetes; order Actinomycetales; family Quadrisphaeraceae; genus Pseudokineococcus; species Pseudokineococcus marinus. The sequence goes on along the minus strand of NZ_JABEMA010000023.1, from coordinate 2,836 downwards.
GCTGATTCGAGCGCGGCGATCGCTCACACGACAGGAGGCTTCCCTGCTCCGCAGCACGAGGACCAGGACGCCGGGCGGGCCGCTACGTGGTCGTCGGGTCACCGTCTTGCTCGGTGAGGAACTCGAGCAGTAGCCGGTTGACGATCCCGGGCTGGTCCTGGTTGGCGTTGTGGCCGGCTCCCGGGACGAGCTCGTAGCGGCAGCGGGGCTCCCGGGCGGCCCAGCGCGGCGCCTCGCGGGCCACCGTGCCGGTGCGGTCACGCTCCCCGACCAGGAGCAGCAGCGGGTGCTCGATCCGGTAGTCGGCGCGGGGCTCGAGTGCCCGGGTGACGGCGTCCCAGACGGCGAGGAAGTCCTTCCACGACATCTGGTCCCCGGCCTTCAAGGCGTAGCGCTGCGCCGCCGGGTCGACGGCCGTCGACCTCGCCATCAGCCGGCGCAGGTGCCGCTCGGGCCAGACCCGCAAGGCCGTGCGGGAGGCCGCCAGGCTCCAGCGCTGCCACGCCGGCAGCGGCAGGGTCAGGCTGGTGCCGCCGATGACGGCCAAGGAGGCGACCCGTCCGGGGTGGTCCAGGAGGATCCGCTGGCCGACGTAGGTGCCGAGCGACTGACCGACGTGGTGGACCGGGCCCGGCTCGCCGAGGTGGTCGAGCACGGCGAGCAGGTCGTCGGCCATGTCGGCGACGGTGATCGGTGACGTCCCGAGCGGGCGCGAGGCCCCATGGCCGCGGGAGTCCCACACCAGAGCGCGGTACCCGGCCGCGGTCAGCGCCGGGACCTGCAGGTCGAACATCCGCGCGTCCATCGTCGCGCCGTGGCTGAGCACCACCAGCGGCCCCCGGGCCGGGCCGCTGAGCCAGAAGTGCACCCTCGTCCCGGACCGCGCGACAGCACCGTGCTGAGCGGGAGGAATCGGCGCCTCGGTCACCACGTGAGGCTCACAGGTGTCGAGAGGCACGTGCAAGAGACGTAGCCACATGACGACCCCCTGCTGGCGCAGCGGCGGCCCCTCGACGCCGGCGCCCGCCACTCCCCCACGGCCGTCCCACTCGGGATCGTCGTCCGGTCAGCGTCCCGCTGACGATCCTCAACCGGGAACGCCGGACCAGCTCACAGGAGTGATCAAAGGGTGGCCCTTCAGCGTCCGGTAGGGCTAGCGTCCGCGCGTGCTCTTCTCCTCGCGCACCGGGTGGTGGCCGTCCTCGCGGCGGCCATGACCTGACCCATGTCGGGCTGCCAGCAGGCAGCCCGACCGCACGAGCACCGGACGTCGGCGTCGCAGCCTGTGAGGCAGCCCCCTCCCCAGGGAGCTCCGATGACCGACACCACCCCGCCGACCGTCGACCTGCCCGACGACCACGACGAGTCCTACCGGGTCGCGGCCGCCCGCAGCGCCACCCTCGAGCAGCGCATCAGCGACGACCCGAGCACCTTCCGGGTGCTGACCGGGGACCGCCCCACCGGCACCCTTCACCTGGGCCACTACTTCGGGACCCTCGCCAACCGGGTCCGGCTACAGCGCACCGGCATGGACGTCCTGCTCGTCATCGCCGACTACCAGGTCATCACCGACCGCGACAGCGTCGGCGACCTGCGCGGCAACGTGCTCGGCATCGTCGCCGACTACCTCGCCGCCGGCATCGACCCAGCCCAGGCCACGATCTTCACCCACAGCGCCGTCCCCGCGCTCAACCAGCTCCTGCTGCCCTTCCTCAGCCTGGTCACCGACGCCGAGCTGCGCCGCAACCCCACCGTCAAAGCCGAGGCCGACGCGGCCACCGGCCGCGCCCTGTCCGGGCTGCTGCTGACCTACCCCGTCCACCAGGCCGCCGACATCCTCTTCGCCCGCGCGAACCTCGTCCCCGTCGGCCGCGACCAGCTGCCCCACCTCGAGGCAACCCGCACCATCGCCCGGCGCTTCAACGACCGCTACGCCGGCGGCCAGGAGATCTTCCCGGTCCCCGACGCCCTGCTCACCCAAGCGCCGCTGCTGCTGGGCACCGACGGCACCAAGATGAGCAAGTCCCGCGGCAACGCCATCGAGCTGCGCGCCAGCGCCGACGACACCGCCCGCCTGCTCAAGCGCGCCAAGACCGACACCGACCGCACCATCACCTACGACCCCGTGGCCCGTCCCGAGGTCGCCAACCTCCTGCTCATCGCCGCCCTGTGCACCGGCCAGGACCCCGAGCACCTGGCCGCGACCATCGGTACCGGCGGCGCCTCCCAGCTCAAGGCCACCGTCACCGAAGCGGTCAACGAGCACCTGCGCCCCCTACGCCGCCGCAGGACCGAGCTCGCCGGCGACTCCAGCCACCTCCTGGCAGTGCTCCGCGAGGGCAACGCCCGCGCCAACGCCCTCGCCGACGTCACCCTCGACCGCGTCCGCACCCTCATGGCCATGACCTACTGACGCCGGACGAGCGCCCTGGCCAACTCCCCGGCCGGGGCGCCTCTCCGCATCCGATCGCCTACTGGGATGGCGTCGGAGGTGGGGCGAGGACGACATGGCCCTCCGAGACGTCGGGTGCTGTGCCCGCCACGACGAGGCAGGCGCGCTCCCACGGTCGCTGCTGATCGACGAAGGCGAGCTCCTCGGCCATCCACTCGAACCAGAAGGCCGTCGACTCCTCGACATCACCGTTGACGCCCTCGGCGATGTCGCGGGCGATGCCACGACGCTCTGCCTCCGCGAAGTCGGACTGCACCCACACCACCGCGTCCAACAGACCCTCCAGCTCGCGCCGGCCGGCCCCGACTCCCTCGACGACGACCAGGTCGAGTCCCGCGGGCACCGCGACGGCGCCTGGCCGCTCGCGCGCGACCCAGCCCGGTG
>NZ_JABEMA010000229.1 GCF_013004605.1 Pseudokineococcus marinus | reverse complement strand
CCCTGCAGGTCGGCGTCGGCCGCGCGCAGCGGCGCCCCGGCCAGGGCGGCGAGGCGCGGCGCCCCGGCGCGGTGGTCGTCGTGGTGGTGGGTCAGGACCACCAGGCGCGTCCCGCCCAGGCCGTCGGCGACGTCGAGCACCCGCCGCAGGTGCCCCTCGTCGTCGGGCCCGGGGTCCACGACGACGGCGCCGCCGCCGAGCCCCAGCACCCAGGTGTTCGTGCCCTCGAGCGTCATGGGCCCGGGGTTGGGCGCCAGCACGCGGCGCGCCGCCGCCCCGACGGCCTCGTCCGCGGCGCCGCTCACGGCGGCCCGCTCACACGACACCGACCGGGTCGGGGTGCTCGGGCAGGTCCGCGAGCAGGTGCAGGTCGTCCGGCGCGCCGGCCACGCGCGGCAGCACCTCCTCGAGCGAGCGGCGCGTGCCGAGCAGCGCGGCGAGGTCCTCCGCGGCGGCCAGCTCCTCCAGCGCCACCCGCGTGGGCGGCAGGAGCCTCACCCGGCCCTCGGCCTCGGCGTCGAGCAGCGCCGCGGGGCGCCACCAGGCGCCCTCGACGGCCTCCTGCTCGTGGCCCGGGTGCCCCTGGTGCCGGGCCCGCGCGCCCGCCGGCACCGCGGCGACGAAGAACCACGTGTCGAAGCGGCGGGCCGCCGGCTCCGGCGTCGTCCAGCGCGCCCAGGGGCGCAGCAGGTCGCTGCGCAGGGCGAGCCCTCGGCGGCGCAGCAGGTCCGACAGCGGCAGCTCCCGCCGGGCCAGGGCGGCCCGCTCGGCGTCCTCGTCCTCCGCGGAGACCGGCAGGACGGTGGCGCCCGGGTCGGGCGCGGCGTCGTCGACCTCGGCGAGGAGCACCCCGCACTCCTCGTACGTCTCCCGGACGGCGGCGCACAGCAGCGCGGCGGCGTCCTCGTCCGGCAGGCCGAGCCGCCGGCCCCAGCCCTCGACGGGGGCGCCGCGCCACGGGACGTCCGGGTCGGCGTCCCGCTCGTCGAGCCCGCCGCCGGGGAAGGCCGTGGCTCCGGGGGCCGCCGGGAGGCCGTCGGCGCGGCGCAGCACCCAGACCTCGACGCCGGTGCCGGCGATCGGCGGCTCGCGCACGAGCATCACCGTCGCCGCCGTCACCGGCTCGGCGGGCGGCTGCGGGACGCCCCGCTCGACGGCGTCGCGCAGGTCGGTCGGCAGGGGGAAGCGGCGGAGCACGGACGACCTCTCGAGGGGTGCGGGGCGGCCCGCGGCCCGGCGGCCCCGGTCAGCGGGCCGGGGGAGCCGGTCGGGTCAGCGGGTCCGGGACGTGACGAGCGCCTGGAGCTCGACCTCGACGGGCGCGTCGAGCGGCAGGACGGCGACGCCGACGGCGCTGCGCGCGTGCGTGCCGGCCTCGCCCAGCACCTCGCCGAGCAGGGCGCTGGCCCCGTTGACGACCGCGGGCTGCCCGGTGAAGGCGGGGTCGCTGGCGACGAAGCCGACGACCTTGACCACGCGCACGTCGTCGAGCGTCTCGCCGTCGCGCAGCTGGGACGCGACGGCGGCCAGCGCGTTGAGCGCGCACAGGCGCGCCAGCTCGGCCGCGTCGCCGGGCGGCACCAGGGCCGGGCCCTGCGGGTCGGGGACGCCGTCGCCGACCTTGCCCGTGGTGACGAGCGACCCGTCGCGGATCGGCAGCTGCCCGGACGTCCACACGACGTCACCCGCCCGGACCGCGGGCTGGTAGGCCGCCAGCGGGGGCACGACGTCGGGCAGCTCGAGCCCGAGCTCCGCGAGGCGCTCCAGCGCACCCACGCGCCTCAGCCCTTCGGGCGCTTGAGGTAGGCCACGAGGCCGTTGCCGTCGGGCCCCGGGACGACCTGCACGAGCTCCCAGCCGTCCTCGCCGAAGTTGTCGAGGATCTGCTTCGTCGCGTGGATGATGAGCGGCGCCGTCATGTACTCCCACTGCTGCATGGCCGCGACCCTAGCCCCGGGCTCGGCGCCCCGGCACGGCGCGGACGGCGGGCTCGGGCTGGCAGCGGGGGCACCACCACGTGCGGCGCTGCTCGGGGTCGCCCGCGACCTCCGCCCGCACCCGCACCGTCGTCCCGCACCGCAGGCACGGCTTGCCGGCCCGCCCGACGACCCAGTGCGAGCGCCCGCGCCGGGTGTCCCCCGTCGTCACCTGGTAGGCGCCCGGCACCTCGACCGAGTGCCGCAGCATCCGGGCCACGAGCGCCACGAGCGGGGGCAGGTCCACCTCGCCGACGGGCGTCCACGGGTCCAGCCCGCGCAGGAAGCACGTCTCGTCGGCCCACATGTTGCCCACGCCCGCGAGGTTCCGCTGGTCCAGCAGCGCCACCTTGACCGCCCGCTCCGGGCGCGCGGACAGTCGCCGCACCGCCTCCTCGGCACCGCCGTCGGCCCAGTCCTCACCGAGGAGGTCCGGGCCCAGGTGCCCGACGACGTCGCCCTCGGCCGCCGTCTCCACGAGCTCGACGACGGGCATCGACAGCGCCACCGCCGTCGGCCCGGGCTCGCCGTCGGCCACGCCGGGCCCGCCCGTCGTCGCGAGCAGCACGCGCACGTCCGGCTGCACCCGCCGCGGCAGCACCTTCCCCGGCGCCAGGACGGTCCAGGACCCGTCCATCCGCAGGTGGGTGTGGAGCGTGAGGCCGCCGGAGAACCGCGTGAGCAGGTGCTTGCCGCGCGACGCCGTCCCCAGCACCGCCCGCCCCGACAGGTCCGCCGTCGCGTGCCGCGGCACCCGCAGGTCGCTGCGGCGCACCGTCGTCCCCGCGAGCCGGGCGGCGAGCGTCCGCGCGACGAGGTAGACGCTGTCCCCTTCCGGCACCCGGAGATCGTCGCCCGCGCCGCAGCGCACGGCACCTGCACGAGCCCGTGGCTGTCGCGGGGCCGGGTGCGGGTGGTGGCGCGCACGCTCCGGCACTGGCTCGGCGCGCGGTGGTCACCGGAGACGGGGGTCGGGGCGCCGGCCTGACGTGCTCTCCGCGTCCGCGCCACCACCCGCGCTGCAGCCGTCACCACCGCGTCTCCGTGGCGGGCGTCGCCGTCCGCCCGGGAGGCGCACCACCAGCGGTCCCGGTGAGCGTCCGCCCGCGGACCCGACCCCGTCCGCCGGCCGGCCGGCCGACCGACCGGGTTCCGCCTGGTCTCTGGCGAGCACGGCCCGTGACGCACCGCGCCCCCGCCCGCAGGTCTGCGGACGGGGGCGCGGCGAGGACTGGTGGCTCAGCCGAACAGCGGCTCGCCGTCGGCGACGAGGCGCCAGTCGACGGCGGCGAAGTCGGCGGGGTCGATGGAGCCCGTCTCCTGCGCGCGGTCGATGAGGAGCTGGCGGATGTCCTGCTGGCGGTCGTAGACGAGCGGCGCGGAGGCGACGTGCGGGAAGCCGCCGCCGCCGGAGCGCCGGTAGTTGTTGACGGCGAGGACGAGCTCGTCGTCGTCGCCGAGGGCCTGGCCGTCGATGCTGAGCGGCCCGACCCGCGAGCCCGCCGGCTGAGCGAGGTCGATCTCGTAGGAGACGCCCGCGAGCTGGTCGAGGTTGTAGTCCGGCGTCGTGCCGGCCGACAGGGACGTCGGGTCGGCGGGGTCGCCGGGGGGCACGGACGCGTAGTAGCGCGCGGAGTGCTCGAGGTAGTCGTGCAGCTCGGCGCCCGTCATGCGCACCGCCTGCAGGGTGTTGTCGTAGATGTAGAGGCCGGCGACGTCGCGGATCGTCACCTCGCCGGCCGGGAAGACGGCGTCGGCGCGGAACGGGGCCGCCACCGAGACGACGGGCAGGTCGGCGTCGGGCGTGCCCGCGAGGCCCTGGCGGACGGCGTCGCGCTGGACGTCGTGGACGAAGTCCATGATCGCCGTGTCGCGCCAGCGGGCGTCGCGGGCGCTCAGCTCGGTGGCCGAGGTGGCGACGACCGTGTCGACGTAGTCGAGGGTGCGCTGGTGCCAGGGCTGCATCAGCGCGGTGAAGGCCGGGTCCTCGGGGAAGTCGCCCGCGCGCAGCTCCTCGACGTCGGCGCCGGTGACGCGGTACTCGCCGCGCACCCGCTCGAGGTGGAGGTCCGAGGCCGTCACCGAGGCGCCGTAGCGGTAGGGCTGGGTGACGAGCACGCGCTTGCCCGGCTCGACCGCGGAGTCGACCCAGGCCTCGGGCAGGTCCCGGTGGCTGTGGCCGGCGACGACGACGTCGACGCCGGGCACCTGGGCGGCGATGGCGTCGCTGACGTTCTCGGGCGGCAGCACGGTGTCGTCGTAGGAGGAGGCGCCCGAGCGGCCGGAGTGGGAGAGGACGACGACGACGTCGGCGCCCGCGGCGCGGACCTCGGGCACGTAGCGCTGCGCGGCCTCGACCATGTCGCCGAAGGCCAGGCGACCCTCGACGTTCTGCTTGTCCCACACCTGCGAGCCCGGCGTGGTGAGGCCCACGATCCCCACCTGGACGGGCTTGCCGCCGCCGGTCGGTCGCACCCGCTGGATCGTCCAGGGCTGCAGCGCCGGCTCGCCGGTGGCCACGTCGGTGACGTTGGCGCCGAGCAGCGGGGCGTCGAGGTCCTGCTCGTAGGCGCGCAGGAGGTCCAGGCCGTAGTTGAACTCGTGGTTGCCGACGACCTGCGCGTCGTAGCCGATGGCGTCGAGCGCCGTGGCCATCGGGTGCTCCTCGCCGGTCGCGGTGACCGGACCGGTCGTGGCCGACCCGCGGGCGGCCACGTAGGTGAGCGGCGTGCCCTGGAGGGAGTCCCCGTTGTCGACGACGAGGACGGAGCGCTCGCCGCGGTCCTCGCGGACGGCCTCGACGGCGGAGGCGACGTGCGAGAGGCCCTGCTCGGAGCCGGCGGCGTAGGGCTGGGAGCGGAAGTAGTCCCAGTCGAGGACGTTGCCGTGCAGGTCCGTCGTGGAGACGAGCGTGAAGGTGGCGCTGCGGGCGCCCTCGGCGCCGCGGCCCGGCCCGTCCCCCGGCGCGGCCGCCGCCATCGGTGCCGTCCCGGCGACGAGCGCGGCGGCGGCGAGCGCCG
>NZ_JABEMA010000228.1 GCF_013004605.1 Pseudokineococcus marinus | reverse complement strand
CGCCCGAGGGCGGGCGGCTCCCCCGGCTCGCTCCCGTGCCGCGCGAGCCGCCGGACGCGGGGCGCCCACCGCCCGCTCCTCGGGCACCTCCGGGGCGGCCTCCTCGGCCCCCGGCTCCGCGCCCGCGTCCGTCGTCGCTCACAGCTGTCCTTCCGTCAGGTCCTCGAGATCCGCGCCCTCGGGCAGGAACGGGGCCAGGGGCGGCAGCTCGTCGAGGCTGGCCAGCCCCATCCGCTCGAGGAAGGAGGGCGTCGTCCCGTAGAGCATCGCACCCGTGGCGGGGTCCTTGGACTGCTCGACCACGAGGCCCCGCGCCACGAGGGTCCGCACGACGCCGTCGACGTCGACGCCCCGCACCGCGGAGACGCGGGCCCGGCTCACCGGCTGGCGGTAGGCGATGATCGCCAGCGTCTCGAGCGCCGCCTGCGTGAGGCGCGCCGTCTGGCCGTCGCGCACGAAGCGCGCGACGACGTCGGCCAGGTCGGCGCGGCTGTAGACGCGCCAGCCGCCGGCGGAGCGGCGCAGCTCGAAGCCCCGGGCCTCCCGGGCGTACTCGTCCTCGAGCGCGACGAGCAGGGCGTGCACGCGGTCCACCGGCAGGCGCACGGCCGCGGCCAGCGACGCCTCGTCGACGGGCTCGTCGACGACCATGAGCACCGCCTCCAGCGCGGCCCGCGCGCCGCCGGGCAGGTCCTCGACGTCCGGCACCCGCTCGGCGTCGGGCTCCTGCTCCCCCGCGGGCGGTCGTCCGTCGCCGCCGACCGCCGGCTCCTGCTCGCTCACGACGGCGCATCCTCCCCCGGCTCGGCGACGCCGCGCACCACGCCCTGGAGCGCCTCGTCCTCGTCCTCCCCGTCCCCCGCGGGCCGGGTCCAGCGGACCGACAGCTCGGCGAGGGCGTCCGCCTGCTCGAGGGCCACGGCGCCGTCGCGGAAGAGCTCGAGCAGGGCCAGGAAGCGCGCGACGACCACGAGCACCGACCCGGCGTCGCGGACGAGCTCGCGGAAGGTCGCGCTGCCCTCGCGCCGCAGGTGGCGGGCCACGGCCAGGGCCTCCTCGCGGACGCTCACGGTGGACCCGTGCAGGTGCGCGAGGCCCACCCCCGGCGGGGCCGGGCGGGGGCGCGACGCCGCGGCCGCCAGCTCGGCGAGCTGCTCCGGCGTCGTCGACAGGACGAGCTCGGGCAGCAGGCCGGCGAGCGCGGGCTCCAGCGGGGCGGAGCGCGGCACGGAGCGGCCGAAGCGGGCGAGCCGGTCGGCGAGGACCGCCGAGACGTCCTTGTAGGCCCGGTACTGCAGCAGGCGGGCGAAGAGGAGGTCGCGGGCCTCCAGCAGGGCGAGGTCCTCGGCGTCCTCGACCTCGCCGCTCGGCAGCAGGCGGGCCGCCTTGAGGTCCAGGAGGGTGGCGGCGACGACGAGGAACTCGCTCGCCTGGCCGAGGTCCCACTCCTCCCCTGCGTCGTCCGCCCCCGCGGCCGTCTCGCCCGGCGACCCTCCCGACCGGGCGCGCAGGTGCGCGACGAACTCGTCGGTGACGGCGGCCAGCGCCACCTCGGTGACGTCGAGCCGGTGCTTGGAGATGAGCTGCAGGAGCAGGTCGAACGGCCCGGTGAAGACCTCGAGGTGGACCTCGAAGGGCGCTCGACGGCCGGCGGGGCGGGCGCGCGCGGCGAGCGGGCCCTTCGCCGGCGCTGCGTCGTCCGCGCGCGCCCCGCTCACGACGGGGTCCGCGACAGGGTCCACGACCGGTTCCACGGGGTCCCGCCGGTCCGGGGGCGCGGGCGGCGCGTCGGGGCTCAGGCCGCGTCGCCCCGGGCGATGAGCTCGCGCGCGAGCTGGCGGTAGGCCGCGGCCGCGGGGTGGCTGCTCGCGTAGCTGGTGATGGGCTCGGCGGCGACGGTCGCGTCGGGGAACTTCACCGTGCGGGCCACGACGGTGTGGAAGACGTCGTCGCCGAAGGCGTCGACGACCCGGGCGACCACCTCGCGGCTGTGGAGGGTCCGCGAGTCGTACATCGTCGCGAGGATGCCGTCGACCTCGAGCCGCGGGTTGAGGCGGTCCTGCACCTTCTCGATGGTCTCGACGAGCAGGGCGACCCCGCGCAGGGCGAAGTACTCGCACTCCAGCGGGATGACGACGCCGTGCGCCGCGGTGAGCGCGTTGACCGTGAGGAGCCCGAGGGAGGGCTGGCAGTCGATGAGGACGACGTCGTAGTCGTCGAGGACCGGGCGCAGGGCGCGGGCCAGGAGGTTCTCGCGCGCGACCTCGGAGACGAGCTGGACCTCGGCGGCCGACAGGTCGATGTTGGCGGGGATGACGTCCATGCCCTCGACCCGCGTGCTGACGATCGCGTCGCGGGTGTCCGCGTGGCGGTCGACCATCAGCGTGTAGACCGTGGTCTCCCGGTCGTGCGCCGAGACGCCGACGCCGGCGGACAGCGCGCCCTGCGGGTCGAAGTCGACGAGCAGCACCCGGCGCCCGAGCTCGGCCAGCGCGGCCCCGAGGTTGATGGTGGTCGTCGTCTTGCCGACCCCGCCCTTCTGGTTGCACAGGGCGATGACCCGGGCCGGGCCGTGGGAGGCCAGCGGCGGCGGGACCGGGAAGTCCGGCATCGGGCGCCCCGTCGGGCCGAGGCCCAGGCCGGTGACGTCGAGCGCCGTCTGACCGGGCGCGCCGTCCGCGTCAGCGGTGGGCGGGGCGCTCTGGTCGGTGCTCACGGCGGTCACTCCCGTGCTCGGGTCGGCGGCGTCGGCCGCCCGGCGGCGGCCCGCCCAGGGCGTCTCGACCCTAGCCGTGCCGCCGAGGGGGCGTCGAGGCGGCGCCGGGCGCCGGCAGGGTCCACCGCCCGCCGAGCTCGACGTCCAGCCAGGGGTCGTCCCGGAAGTCGGTGAGACCGCTGCCCGGGTAGACGGTGAGCTCGCCGAAGCGCACGCCCCCGCTCAGGTCGTAGAGGTCCACGCGGACGTAGTCCCACCCGCGTCCCAGCCGGCGCGCCGCGTCCAGCAGCGCGTCCAGGTGGGGCGGGGGCGGCACCACCTCGGCGAGGGTCGCCGTGCGCACGGCCACGTCGGTCGGCGTCCAGTCCGGCCGGTAGTAGCGCACGCGGTGGTCCCCGAAGCGCCCGTGGTGCACCTGCACCAGCGCCGGCTCGCCGTCGAGGACGTGCACCTTCCAGTCGACGAGGTCCTCCCCCGGCTCGCCCAGGCGCTCCTCGGCCAGCAGGACGTGCCGGGCGCCGGAGTAGCCCCACTCGCCCGTCCGGAGCTCGTCCGTGCTCGCGGCGAGCCACCCGCGGGTGAGCCTCGCGAGCTCCTCGACGTCGGGCTTCCCCTCACCGAGGTGGACGAGCCCGCCGCTGCGGTGGTTCGGCTTGAGCACCCAGTGCTCGCCGAGGTCCACGTGGGCGAGCTCGCGCACGTCGGTCCCCGACCACAGGGTGCGGGCGGGGCGGACGCCGGCGTCGAGGGCCAGCTCCTTCGACGCCAGCTTGTCGCAGGCCGTCACGAGCTGCGGGCGGCGGTCGTGGAGCGCTCGCCAGTCGATCTTCTCCGACAGCGTGGTGGGGCGCCGACGGTCCGGGAGGCGCCCGAACGCGCGGCGGTAGAGCACGGCTCGGCGCGCCCGCACGGGCATCGCCCGCCACACCGCCCGTCCCACGTGGGCCAGCGGCCTGCCGGGGTTCTCGTCCGTCGTCGCGGTGCTCACGCTTCTCCGTGCTGGGTGCTCTGGGCTGCCGGCCCCGGCGCAGGACCTCGCGTAGGCGCGGCTGCGGCGGCACATGCAACCACGCGACGAGCGGTCTGCCCGATCGAGCGGCTCCGGCGGGAGGGGGAGACCGTGCCCGTCCCCGAGTCAGCGCGCCCGGGGGTGGGCGGCGGCGAAGACCTCGCGCAGCGCGTCGGCGGTGACCAGCGTGTACGCCTGCGTCGTCGTCACCGACGCGTGGCCGAGGAGCTCCTGGACGACGCGCACGTCCGCGCCGCCCTCGAGGAGGTGGGTCGCGAAGGAGTGCCGGAGGGTGTGCGGGGACACGCTGCCGGACAGGCGCGCCCGCTCGCCGGCGGCGTGCAGGACGGCCCAGGCGCTCTGGCGCGAGAGCCGTCCCCCGCGCGTGTTGAGGAACAGCGCCGGCCCGCCCCGGCCCTCCGCCGCGAGCGCGGGACGGCCGCGGACGAGGTAGGCGTCCAGCGCGGCCCGCGCGTAGCGCCCGAGCGGCACGACCCGCTCCTTGTCGCCCTTGCCCCGCAGCCGCAGCAGCCCCTCCGGCGGCGGCCCGTCGTCGTCGCCCGCCGGGCCGGTGGAGCCCTGCGGGCGCGGGCCGCCGAGGACGTCGACGAGGTCGTCGACGTCGAGCGCCACCGCCTCGGAGATGCGCGCGCCGGAGCCGTAGAGCAGCTCGAGCAGCGCGCGGTCGCGCAGGGCGCCGGGGCCGTCGCCGACCGCCGCGGCGTCGAGCAGGCGCCCCACCTCGGCGACGCCGATGGCCTTCGGCAGGCGGCGCGGCTCCGCGGGCGGCCGGACGTCGCGCGACGGGTCGGACGCCGTCAGCCCCTCCTCGGCGAGGAAGCGGTGGAAGCCCCGGACGGCGACGACGGCCCGCTTGCTCGAGCTGGCGGTGAGGACGGCGCGCCCGTCGCCCCCCGTGCCGAGGGCGACGGCGAAGGCGCTGACGTCCGCGGGCTCGACGTCCGCCGGGGCGGCCCGGCCCCGTGCGGCGAGGAAGTCGGCGTACCGGACGAGGTCGCGGCGGTAGGCCGCCAGCGTGTTGTCCGACAGGCCGCGCTCCACCCGCAGGTGACCCAGGTAGGTGGCGACGGCCGCGTCGACCGCCGACGCCTCGCGCGGGGCGTCCTGCGCCCGCCCCCGCCCGGCAGGGGCCGCCGCGGCCTCGGCGGGCACGGCCTCGGCGGGCAGGGCGGCACCGCCCGCGCCGTCGTCGCCCGCCACCACGGCGTCCACGGTACGGCCCGCGGCCGTGCCGCCCCGGTCGTCGACCGGGGCGCACCGGAGGGGCGCGTGGAC